>JBILTH010000146.1:0-3159 GCA_044371635.1 Rickettsiales bacterium | reverse complement strand
AATTATGATTTCTTGAAATTGTTTTTGTTGAATTCTATAAAATAAGCTATCAAAATTTAAGCTTTGCGGAGTTTTGCCAGATAAAGCGCACAAACTACCGCCCAAAACATGAAAACATCCTTGATAAGTATTGGTTTTTTCGATTGCCCATAAGTCGGCAACCTCTTCAACCACACATAAAATTTGTTGATTTCTACTAGTGTCGGCACAAATCTCGCAAATTGGTTGTTCGTCTAAATTGCCACAAATATGACAAATTTGTGCTTTATGATAAAGATCTTGCAAATGTTGTATGAGAGGTAAGAGTGTTTTTTCTTTATTTAAAGCAAGATGTAGAGTAATTTTTTTAGCAATTCTTGGCCCCATACTAGGAAGTTTGGCAATGCTTTTAGTGAGTTGTAAAATAGAATTTTGCTGCATAGTTAATCAAGAATAATACAATCGGCTTTGGTTTTTTTGCTCTGCAAAATAAATTGTTGGCAAAAATTTTCGGCTTCATTTTTGCTGGAAAAATCACCAATTTTTAGTCGAAATAAAATTCCTTTATTGTGTAAATCTATTGTTTCAATAAAATGCTGATAATTTTTTAAAATTTTTGCCTGATTGTTAGCAATTTTTTGCCAATATTCTTCGGCAGATTCAAAAGAAGAAAGGGCTGCGATTTGAACTTTTATAAAATTGCTTTCTCTTAATTTTTCTGATAATTTTTCTTTTGGAGCTTGTGGTTTTATTGGTAATTTTTTTTGAGGTTTTTCTTGTTGTTTAAAAGCATGTTTTTGATCTAAATTATTATTTTCTGTTTCATTAATTTTGCTTGGTTTGTTGATGTTTTGAATATTTGTTGCTGTTTGATAATTATCGATGTTTTCGCCCTTTTTTTGCAAAATATCTTCATAAATAGAATTGTTATTCATTTCTGCTTCTATTGGTTTTTGCACTTTAATATTTGACACCTCGGCCTTAATAGTTTCGATTTGGTTTAGATTAGTGTTGTTTATAAAATAATAAGATTTTATTACAATCCAAAAAAACACCGCGAAAGACAAAACAATTGCCAATAATTTTTTTTTAACATTTCCATTATTAGTATTTTTTTTTTGTTTTTTATAACCAAAATCTTCCATATATTTTAGTGCATTTCTGTTAGAGGAGTGATGTTAAAAATATCTAACCCTTCAGCGATAATTTTTTTAATGGCTATTAACAACGAAATTCTAGCAAAGGTTAAATGAGGCTTATTTTTAATGATAAATTTATATTCAGAATCAATCGATCCTAAATGCCACCAAGAATGAAATTCTGCAGACAATTCTTGCAAATAAAAAGCGATTTTATGAGGTTCGAAATTAACTACCGAAGATTCAATAACTCTGCCAAAATTGGCAATTTTTTTTAATAAAGAAAATTCTGCCTCACTGTTTAATAAAGAAAAATCGAGTTGTTGATAGTTTTTTAAATTAAGTTCTGGCATTTCTTTTGCCACATTTTTTAATGCTGAACAGCAACGAGTGTGGGCATATTGCACATAAAAGATAGGATTATCTTTGGATTGCTCTATGGCTTTATTTAAATCAAAATCAAATGGAGCATCGTTTTTTCTAGTAAGCATTAAAAATCGTAAGGCATCAGTGCCAATTTCTTCAACAACTTGCTTAGCAGTAATAAAATTGCCCGCTCTTTTTGACATTTTTAAAGTTTTGCCATCTTGAATAAATTTTACCATTTGACACAAAATAATTTTTATTTTTGCTTGTTGTTTAGTAATAATGCTTGTGGCGGCAGTAAGTCTTTTGACATAACCTAAATGATCGTAGCCTAATGGCATAATAAAAAGTTTAGCACCGCGTGCAAATTTGCTGTGTAGATAAGCTAAATCAGAAGCAAAATAGGTAAAAGAGCCATCAGATTTTTTTACCACTCGATCTTGATCGTCACCAAAAATAGTGGAACGAAATAGAGTTTGATTTTGTTGACAAAAATCTTCTAAAGGCAATGAACCAATGCCTTTATTAGTTTTTGGAGCTTGTAAAATACCTTCATAAATGTAGCCTTGTTGAGTTAAATCTGCAATAACTTGATTGATTTTATTAGTGTTGTGAAGTTCTGCTTGTTCAGAAAAATAATTATCATGCACAATTTTTAGGGCAAGCAAATCGGATTTGATAATATTTAGCATTTCTTGCAAAACCAATGTGCGAATTTTAGGAAAATATTGACTAGAATCAAGATTTATAAGAGAATTACCAAATTGTTGATAAATTTTTTGCCCAATTTCAATTAAATATTCACCTGGATAATGATTGTGTGATAATTCAATATTTTGTTGACATGCTTGTAAATAGCGAATATATGAAGATTCAAGCAAAGTATCAATTTGTTTGCCTGCATCGTTTATATAGTATTCTTTTAACACTTGATAACCAACTTTTTGTAATAATTTTGCTAATACATCACCATAAATTGCCCCTCTAGTATGTCCAACATGCATAGGACCAGTAGGGTTTGGGGAGGCATATTCGAGATTAACTAATAAATTATTGCCTAAATTAGGATAAGAAAAAGGTTGAGTGAGTAAAATTAATAAGTTGTCATAGTAGGCTTTGGGATGTAAAAAAATATTGATAAAACCAGCTTTGGCTATTTCAACTTTTTTGATATAGTGATGTTGTAGTTTTGAGGTTATTTGCTGTGCCAAATCGAGTGCAGAAAGTTGAAATTGCTTGCTATAAACCAAGGCAATATTGCAAGCCAAATCGCCATGAATAGCTTGTTTAGTTGGTTCTAAAACAAATTCTGTATCTTGAATTATTGGCTTTGAGTTTTCTTGATTGTTAATAAGTTGAGTAATTATTTGCTGAAATTTTTCTTTGATAGAAAAAAAAATGTTTGACATTATTAAATCAGTATTAGAATTAAAAAATTATAACATAAAAATTATCAAGAAAAAATTTTTATGTACCACTTATACAAAAGATTTTGTTTATAATATTTAATTGAAAAAAATCTTTTTACTTAAAATATTTCATTTGTTAAGCTATACATTTTGGCACTGTTGCATCCCAAATTTGTTTTAATTTTTTGCCATTTTTGGTATAAATTTCAGCTATTTTTAGCCTCATATATTGAATATGAGGCTAAAAATAGCTGAAATTTATACCA
>JBILTH010000145.1:0-3164 GCA_044371635.1 Rickettsiales bacterium | reverse complement strand
TTGATGTTATAAAATTCTTCAATTTCTTTAGTTTGTAATTGAGTTGGATCTTGCAAATCGATCCAAGCGATATTCTTTTTTAAAGAATGAAAATCGTCAAGATCGTAAAGCGAAGATGTTTTGATTTGTGCATATTGAGGTAATTGAAAAATTCTGATCATTTAGTAAAAATTTACAATAAATTTAAAATTGGTTGTTCAATATATAGTCGCAGAGCTTTTAAAAATTCTGCCCCAATGGCACCATCAATTACTCGATGATCGCAAGATATGGTAAAATTAACCATATTGGCAATTTTTATTTGCCCATTATCAACAATAGGTTTTGCTACAGCTCTTGAAACCGCTAAAATACAGCTTTGCGGAGGATTAACAATGGCACAAAATTGATCTATACCAAACATACCTAAATTAGAAATGCTAAACGAACCGCCCTGAAATTCTTCTGGTTGAAGTTTGCCTTCTTTAGCTTTTTTGATTAATAATTTCGTTTCATGAGAAATTTCTTGTAATGATTTTTGATCGGCATTTTTTATTATGGGAGTAATAAGACCTCCATCGATGGCAACTGCCATTGAAATATCAATGTTATTGTAGAGCAAAATTGCTTCATCACTCCAAGATGCATTGGCAGAAGGAGTTTTGTTTAGTGCCATTGCGGTTGCCTTGATAATTATATCGTTGACTGATATTTTATATTCTGACAAGCCTTTTTCGTTTGTTGGTGCAACACTATTGATGGTTGCTCTTAATTCGTTTAATTTATCAATGTTAAATTCGCAAGATAAATAAAAATGTGGAACAGTTTGTTTAGATTCTTGTAATCTTTTTGCAATAACTTTTCTTACATTGTTATTTTTAAGAGAAGTGATGAGTTGAGGATTTCTTTGTGGTTTTTTGATATGATTAGTTTGGTTTTGTATGGCAATTAACACATCTTTTTTGACGATACGAGAATTTGGACCAGTGCCAATAATGTTTGTTAAATTAATGTTAGAATTTTGCGCTATTTTTTTAGCTAACGGACTAGCTTTGATGTTGGTTTTGGTTTCGGGAGTTAGGTTTTTTTGCTGGTTGCTTAAATTGTTTTGATTTTCTAAACCAAAAATGGCAACTTGAGTGGTATCGTTTACTTTATTTTGTGTTACAGTATTGTTTTGTTCTTGATAATTGTTTAAAGTTTCTGGATTTTCTCCTTCTTCTAAAATAAGGGCAATACAAGTGTTGATTGGCACATTTTCTGTGCCTTCTGTCACTAATATTTTACCTAAAATTCCTTCGTCAACTGCCTCAACTTCCATGGTTGCTTTATCAGTTTCTATTTCGGCAATTACTTCACCTGCTTTGATTTTATCACCTTGTTTTTTTAACCATTTGGCAAGATTACCTTCTTTCATAGTTGGAGAAAGAGCGGGCATTAAAATTGATATTGGCATAATATTAAGAAGATTTTGGTTGATAACCTTTATTGACAATAAGAGAAAGTAAATTCTCTGCTCTATTTTTGAGATTTTTTTCAGTATCGGGATTTTTAGCAATAGATTCAAAAATTTGATATGCTTCGGCTAAATTATTTTGAGTGAGAGCAAAATAGCCTCGCTGTTCGGCAATATGATAACGAAAAAGTTTTGAACTAGATTCGAGTTGTTGTAATTTATTATTAATATTGTTGTTTTCTTGAATTTTTTCTTCTGATAATAGAGTTTTTGCTAACAATAATTTTGGTAATTCTTGTAGATATAAATCGCAAGAATGACATTTTATTAATTGTTGATAAATTTCTATTGCTTCTTTTTTGTTGATATCAAGAACCGCAGCAGCATATCGCAAACCAGCTAATTGTTTGATATTAACGGGGGTTTTTTTATTGTTATAAAGATCGATAATTTTTTGTTTGGATTCTTGTGGTTGAGATTCGTTCATTATAATTGCTTGATGCAGAAGAGAAGAATATTGTTTTGCCAAACTGTTTTGATGTTGAAAATAAATAAAAATTCCAGCACTAAATATTAGCAAAAACACCGCAAGAACAACAATAATTTTTTTATTTTGTAAAAAACTGCTAGATATTTTGTTAATAACATTATGAAAAAAAATATTTGTTTTATTAAGTTGAATCATATAATTAATGTAGAGAAATTTGTTGTAAACAACAATCGATAGTGTTTTGTAAGAGATAGCTGATAGTCATAGGACCAACACCTCCTGGCACTGGGCTAATAGCTTTTGCAATGTTTTTAACATTTTCAAAATCAACATCACCAACAATTTTAGTGCCACCATTAACATCTGCAACTCTTACAATGCCAATATCAATAATTACTGAATTTTGATGAACCATATCGGAGGTAATTAAATTATGAACTCCTGTTGCAGAAAAAATAATGTCAGCTTGCAGACACTCGGCTTTTAAATTGATAGTTTGACGATTAGCAATGGTAACAGTGCATCCTGCAAGCATTAAAAGCCTAGCTAATGGTCTGCCAACAATATTGGATGAACCAATAACTAAAGCCTTTAAACCTGACAAATTGGCACCACAAATAGTTTTAACCAAATGCATACAACCCAAAGGAGTACAAGGAATAATAGCTTTTTCTTGACCATCAATGTTGCCTACAGAAAGCTTGCCAACATTAATAATATGAAAGCCATCGACATCTTTTAATGGATCGATTGTGCTTATTATATTACTTTGATTTATATGTTTTGGAAGAGGTAATTGTACCAAAATGCCATGCACATTTTTATTATTATTAAGTTCAATTATTTTGTTGATAAGATCAGATTCAGAAATATCGGCGGTCATTTTAAATTGAATAGAATTCATGCCGATAGCATGTGCAGATTTTTCTTTATTGCGCACATAAACTTCGCTAGCAGGACTATTTCCAACCAAAATAACAGCTAAAGTTGGGGTTATATGAAATTGTTGTTTAATTTCTTCTACTTGCAAAGCAATTTGATATCGCATTTGTTTTGCAATTTCGAGACCATTAATGATTGTTGCCACCATAAATAAATATTTTTTTAAATATTGAAAGTTTAAACAAAAATTTTATTGTTTATTTTCATTTTTGCAACTAATTATTTTAAAGTTTTTTTCATTAATACAGATATATCATATTTTTGCCAAAAAACTTCTTTATAAGTTTTTTAACCAAA
>JBILTH010000144.1:0-3188 GCA_044371635.1 Rickettsiales bacterium | reverse complement strand
TATTTTTGCCAATGTTAAAAATAAAATTTTTTTAAAGCAATGTGTTAAGCAATATGCTTATAATATCTTTAAAAATCAAGGTGAAATTTATTTTTTAACTAGATATTTTTCTAGCTTTTTTCAACAAAAAAATAACTAAATTTTTTTCATCAAAAATATAGTTAAAATTTTCTATAAATCAACTATGACAAAACGACTTTCTGCTAAAAAAAAACTTAGCCGCAAACTTGGTGGCAATCTTTGGGGAAATGCTAACGATTCTTTTATTAAACGTAACTATCGCCCTGGTCAACATGGATCTTCTTCCAAAGGCAGATCTAGTGATTATGGCAATCAACTTCGAGCCAAACAAAGATTAAAATTTTATTACAATATTTCAGAAAGACAATTTTTTAATACCTTTCAATTAGCTCAAAAAATGAAAGGAGATGCAAGTGAAAACTTCATTTCTTTACTTGAAACTAGGCTAGATGCAGTGGTTTATAGAGCAAATTTCGTTCCCACTATTTTTGCCGCACGTCAGTTTGTTAGTCATAAACATGTTTTGGTTAATGGTGAGGTGGTTAATATTTGTTCTTACAGGCTAAAAGTTGGTGATGTAGTTTCGGTTAAACCTAAATCACAACAACTAGCCTTGGTAATTGAAAGTGTTCAAAATCAAAAAACCGATGTTCCTAGTTATTTAGTGTTTGATAAGCAGAATTTGTCTATTAAATTACAAGAAAAACCTGTTTTTGCCTTGGTTCCTTATGCTATTAAAATGGAGCCTCATTTAATTACTGAGTTTTATTCTCGTTAATTTTTATCATTTACCTACTCTTTTCATTTTTTTAAGAGAGTAGGTATTGTTTTGCTTTTTATGTTTCGTCTTGCTATTGTTGGTCGTCCTAATGTTGGAAAATCAACTTTATTTAATAAATTGGTTGGTAAATCTTTTGCCATCACTAGCGATATTGCTGGCACCACAAGAGATCGTAAAGAGCATACAGCTAGTATTGCCGATCTTGAATTTGTGGTTATTGATACCGCAGGTTTAGAGCAAGATTTAGCAACCGAAATTTTGGCAGAAAGAATGCTAAACCAAACTTCTCTTGCTATTTCTGGTGCCGATGCTTGCTTGTTTTTAGTTGATGCTAAATCAGGAATTTTGCCAAACGATATAATGTTTGCTAATTGGTTACGTAAACTTAATAAGCCTACACAGTTAATAGTTAATAAGGCAGAAAATTTTTCTGATTATGTTTTTGAAAAAGAATTTTATAAATTAGGATTTGGCAAACCTGTGGCAATTTCTGCCGAACATAAATTAGGCTTCGATCAGCTTTATTATTTTTTAGCTCCACTTATTTTAGCTTATGAGCAAAGTTTTTCTGATTTACAAAATGAGCAACAAAAAAATATGTTGCAAATTGCTATTATTGGCAGGCCAAACGCTGGTAAATCTAGTTTACTAAACCATATTTTGCAACAAGATAGGCTTCTTACAGGTCCAGAAGCTGGCATCACACGTGATTCTATTTCGGTTGATTGGCAAATAAATGGCAATCCTGTGCGGTTTATTGATACTGCCGGAATCAGAAAAAAAACTAATATTTCGCAAGATCTTGAAAAATTATCAGTGCTTGATAGCTATAGAGCCATTAGATTTTCACAAGTAGTTATTTTGCTTATCGATGCTAACACTTTACTCGATCATCAAGATGTTGCTTTAGCAGGGCAAGTATTAAGAGAAGGCAGAGCCTTAATTTTTGCTATTAATAAAATTGATACAGTGCAAATAGATAAAGAACAATTTATCAAGCAAGTGCGTAAACAGTTGCAGCAAATTTTTGCCGAAATTGATGGGGCTCCAATTTTGGGAATATCTGCTAAAAATGGCTATAATGTGGCAAGATTACTCGATCTTTCTTGGCAAACTTTTATACAATGGCAAACCTATTTAAATACTAGTAAACTCTGTATTTGGTTGCAAGATGCGGTTAAAAATCATCAGCCAAAGCTTTATAAAGGCATTAACACCAAACTAAAATATGCTACTCAAATAAAATCTAATCCACCAACAATTGCTGTTTTTACTAATCATATCAAGGCAGTTGTTGGAGATTATCAAAAATATTTAGTGAATTCTTTAAGAGAATATTTTAATCTTAAACTCACTCCAATTCGCTTGGTTATTCGCAAAAGTGACAATCCTTTTGCTAATAAAAAAGAAAAAACTTTTTCTAAAAAAACACATGGTAGTTGATTGCTTAAAAAATTTCGGTTGCTCTATCAATTTTAAAGTAGAGGCATTATCAAATTCTTCTACTTTTATTCCTCAATCAGATGCTAATTATTTATTCGATCCCATCACCACTTCGGCAATTTTGGCTGGCTTTACTTTTAATCAACGAGTTTTAGTGCAGGGTATGCATGGCACAGGCAAATCTACTCATATTGAGCAAGTAGCCAGCAGGCTTAATTGGCCGTTGCTTCGAATTAATTTTGATTCGCAAATTACTCGGCTCGATTTAGTTGGTAAAGATGTAATCAAGCTAAACAACAACAAACAAATAACCGAATTTCAAGAAGGTATTATTCCTTTTGCCTTAAAAAATGGCTTTGCTTTAGTTTTAGACGAATATGATGCTATCAAAACCGATGTTTCTTTTGTAATTCAAAGGCTTCTTGAAGAAGAAGGTAAATTTTCTTTGCTTGAAGAAAACGAAGTTATTACTCCTCATCCTAATTTTCGTCTTTTTGCCACCTCTAACACCTTGGGAGCGGGCGATGATTTGGGCATTTATCATGGCACTAATTTAATTAATCAAGCACAAATGGATCGTTGGAATATTGTTGCCTGTCTTAATTATTTAAGCCCCGAACACGAAATTGCTGTATTGCAGAAAAAAAATAAGCAAAATAATATAGATCTTTCTACACTAAAAATGATGGTAAAAATGGCAAATGCTACTAGAGAAAGTTTTAAAAACGGCGATATTTCTACTTTAATTTCTTTGCGTAGTCTAATTTCTTGGGGTAGAAATATTGCTATTTTTGGCTCGATAAAACAAGCTTTTATGTTTAGTTTTTATAATAAAGTGATTGACGATGAAAAGCCAATTATTGCCGAGTTTTATCAGCGTATCTTTGCTGAAGAAATTTAATCACCTTTTAATTATTTTAATTAATGGAAATAATATTAGCAA
>JBILTH010000143.1:0-3189 GCA_044371635.1 Rickettsiales bacterium | reverse complement strand
GTTTTGCTTGATTCTAGTTTGTATCAAGCCTTTTAATTTTTGCTTTCCAACAAGATCGAGATTTTTTGTTGGTTCATCTAAAAGCCATAATTGACAAATATTAGTAAGTAATAAAGATAATAAACATTTTTGTTGCCAACCAGCAGAAAGTTTTGCCATTTTATAATGACAAATATCGGTTAAACCAAAAAAATGCATTGCCATTGGCACAGTAATTTCAGTTTTGGTAAGTTTGCTATAAAACAGCAGATTTTCTAGCACCGAAAGATGGGGTTTAAAAAAATTTTTATGCCCTATGAATTTAATTTCTTGTTGAAAATCAGGTAATATTTGTTGAATATTTTGCTTATCCCACAATATTTCTCCGCAATCTAAATTAATTATACCAGAAAGCGCTTTCAATAAAGATGTTTTACCAATACCATTGTTGCCTTTTATTAATAAACAAGAGCCAAATGGCAAGCTAAAACCAACATTGGTAAAAATTTTTTTATGATGATAACAAATTTCTAGATTATGAACTGTAAGCATAGTTTGATATTTGTATAAAAATAGTTTGCAATTTTATTTTTCTCAGTTATAATTTTTCTTGTTTTTAAGAATTGGTGATCAATTGTAATTGTTTATTATTATTTTAAAACTAATTTTTTTTAATCTAACCTCTTGCTTAATTTTATTAAGCTTGTGGCACTTTATAAATAACAAAATTTGGTGTTTAAACTTTTGTTATTTATTAATTTAACCAAATTTAACCTATGTTTATTTCAGAATCAAATCTTTCGGTTGAAGAAACTAAAAATCAACAAAGTGTTGCTCCGCAACAAATTAATATACCACAATTTTCCATAAAACAACTAATCGATGCTGGCTTTCATTTTGGTCATAAAACCATGAGAAGAAATCCAAAAATGTCAAAATACATCTACACTAGTCGAAATGGTATAAGTATTATCGATCTTAATAAAACTGCACAATTACTGCACAATAGTTTAAAAACAGTCAAAGAGATTGCGAAAAATAACGGTAGAATTTTATTTATCGCCACTAAAAAACAAGCAATTGAAGCGGTAGCCGAATCTGCAATACGCTGTGGTCAATACTATGTTAACAATCGTTGGCTTGGTGGTATGCTTACCAATTATAAAACTATCTCTCAATCTATACGCACTCTAAAAAAAGTAGAAGATCAATTAAAAGATACCGAAATAGGTTTTAATAAAAAAGAAAAATTAACTCTCGATCGTCAGCGAATTAAACTTGAACAAAACTTAGGTGGTATTAAAAACATGGGTGGTTATCCTGATTTAGTGGTAATTATCGACACAAATAAAGAAACTCTGGCAATTGCAGAAGCTAAAAAGCTCAATATCCCTATTATGGCTTTAATCGATACTAATTGCAATCCAGATAAAATACTTTATCCCGTTCCTGGAAATGATGATTCTACCAAATCAATTAAATTATTCTGTCGCTTAATTTCTGATGCTGTGATTGCAGGAGTAAAAGAAAGCATGATAGCTTCTGGTTTAGATATTAATAAAATAGCCGAAAAAAGTTTTTTAGAAAATCTATCCGAAATCAAAAAAAATAATGATAAACCAAGCAAACCTTTTGATAACAAAAGAAAATTCGTTAAAACCGAACATAAAAACGAAAACAACAAAGTTGAAAAAGGCGAAAACAGTAAAGTAGAAAATAACCGAGGTCAAAATAAAGGTGACAATAAAAATTTTTCAGGCAAAAATTTTGATAAAAAAACAAACAAACCTGATAATAAAAAACCAGCTCCAAGAAAGCCCCTAAAACCATCTTTTGCCGATAACAAAATAACCAAACTTCAAATTACCAACAACAAAACCGAAAATAAATAAAACTTATATGTCTAACAATCTTGCTCTCATAAAAAAACTACGCGATGCTACTGGTTGTGGCATAGCAGATTGCAACAAAGCCCTGCTCGAAAATAATGCAGATTTTGAAAAATCTGTCGATTGGCTTCGAAAAAAAGGTTTATCTTCTGCCTCTAAAAAAACAAGTAGAGTTGCTTCAGAAGGTGTTGTGGCTGTTGCTGTTGATGTTAAAAAAGCTGTTGTCATTGAAGTTAATTCTGAAACCGACTTTGTTGCTAAAAATCCAATATTTCAAAAGTTCGTTACTGCTTTATCACAAACCGCTCTTAATTACAATAATTTTGAACAATTAAAAGCAGATCAAGACAATAATATTAAAGAACAAATTAGTATTATTGGCGAAAATATTCAACTCAGAAGAATGGCTAATTTAACAGTACAAAATGGTGTTATTGTTAGCTATATTCATAATCAAATAGCTTCTCAAATGGGTAAAATAGCTGTTCTTGTTGCTCTTGAAAGTGCATGCAATGTTGTTGCTAAATTGCAAGATTTAGGCAAGCAAATTGCTATGCATATTGCTGCCGCTAAACCTGATGCATTAAATATTCAAAATGTTGATCCTGCCAAACTTACAAGAGAAATTGATATTCTAAAAGAGCAGGCTAGAGCATCTGGTAAACCAGAAAATATCATCGAAAAAATGATGGAAGGTAGAATACGCAAATATTATGAAGAAGTGGTTTTGCTTGAGCAAAATTTTGTAATGGATGATAAAATAAAAATCAAAGATTTACTCAATAATTTTAGCAAAGAAAACAATGCCGCGACTAATATTTCTGAATTTAAATTTTTTATCCTAGGAGATGGCATCGAAAAAATAGCAAGCAATTTTGCCGATGAAGTAGCTAATATGACAAAAAATCAATAAACATTCAAAAGATAATCGTTTTTTAACTATACACTATAATTTTTGCTTTTCATCAGGCAATAAACTTACTTTCACCAGTGTTTAATAAAAATTTTTTTGTTTATCACAAAATTATCTTTTTAATAAGAACATTAAAATAAATATCAAATATGATTTCTCAATTTAGAAATGTTGCTATTATAGCTCACGTAGATCATGGTAAAACTACTTTAATCGATGCTATGTTAAAACAAAGTGGCACTTTTCGCAATCATCAACAAGTAGAAAACAGGGTAATGGATTCTAACGATCTCGAAAAAGAAAGAGGTATCACTATTTTAGCAAAATGCACTTCTTTAATGTGGCAAGAACAAAAAATTAATGTTATCGATACCCCAGGTCATGCCGATTTTGGTGGTGAAGTAGAAA
>JBILTH010000142.1:0-3191 GCA_044371635.1 Rickettsiales bacterium | reverse complement strand
ACATTATTGATTTTGATTTGCAAAAAATGATGCTCGAAATTATTGATAAAAATCTTAATTTCGCTCAACAAAAAAATATTAATATTTTACATAATATCAACAAAATGCCATTTCATTATCGCTCCGACCCAAAAATCATCGATCACATCATTAATAATATCATAGTTAATGCTATAAAATATTCGCAACCTAATTTATCTATAAAAATAATTACAAAAGTTCTTGCTAACTCAATATTAATAAGTATAATAGATAGTGGAATTGGCATTCCAAAGTCAGATTTAAAAAATGTTGGTAATAAGTTTTTTCGAGCCAGTAATGCAATATCAGTGTCTGGAACTGGTATTGGCATTTATATAACCAAGCACTTTATTAATCTACTTGATGGCAAAATTTCTATTAAAAGTCAAGAAGGAATTGGCACTAGAGTTGCCGTATTATTAAAAAATAATCATCATTAAAACCTTATGAAAAAAACACTATTTTTTTTATTCATTTTCATTTCCAGTTGTTTTGCCTCAACTCAATCGCAAGATTTACCAATTGTTTCTGGCAAAATATTTTATCAAATGCAAGCAGATAGAATTCTTAATTCTAAAGCAATAAACACCAACCAAACTAATGGCTTTCTTTATGTTGAACCAACGATCAGTTTCAATATTAATAATAACTGGTCAATCAAAAACCAACTGCGCTTTCAACCAAATAATACTCTCACCACTAGAGATAAAGAAAATCCAGAAAGATATCGCACTTTTCTTAACCAAGATAGAAGTGTAAACATAAATCACAACGGTTTGCTAGTAGAAGAAATTAAACTACAATATGAAAATGAAGACATGAGGGTTTCTTTGGGTAAATTCGATCCTACTTTTGGTACCGCTCACAGAAGATCAAAACGAATCGGGGTTTTTACTTCGCAGTTTAGTGAGGATTATAATTTAAGAGAAAAACTTGGGTTTAATATTGTTGCTTTATTAGAAGATGCTCAATTAAGTTTAAGTTCATTCTTTAATGACAACACCAATTTAAGCAACAGTGCTATTGATAAAAGAGGAGTCGATCTGCGGTCAAATGGTTTAGCAGGTAGCACAAAATCTTTTTCTTCATATTCTCTAAGTTTAGAGGGAGATAATTTATTTGCCTTCAAAGACTGGTTTTACCATTTTGGTTATCGCAGTTTAGCTACAAAAGATTATATTATCAACAAGCTTTATCGTGATAGAGAACAAGGGGTGGTATTAAGTTCAGAATATAAATATAAATTAGGCAAAAAAACTTCTCTTATTCCTTTTGCAGAAGCGGTTTACATGAAAAACAGTTCAGGCATTAAAGATCGCAATAATTCTTATGTAACCACAGCATTAATTGGGCAATACAGCAGTTGGACAGCTAGTGGTTCATATAGTCTAAGAAACATTAGAAATAAACAAATCAACAATAATAAAACAGATAAACAATTGCAATTCTCGGTTGGATATAAATTTGATAACAACATCGCTCTCGATTTAAGTAGAGCTAAAATTATTGAAAATAATAAAAAAGGTGTATTAGTTGGAGCTAATCTAACTTACTTGCAAGAATTTTAAAATTCTATTGCAGTTTATTTAAATTGCACTTATAATTATTTTGCTTTATAAGCATTTTATCAATTTAATTTTTTAAAATATGTCAGTACTTGTAGGTAAAATAGCTCCAGATTTTACTGCTTCTGCAGTTATGCCAAATAACGAAATCAATGAAACATTTAATCTCCATACCTATATAAAAGGTAGAATTGGTATTTTATTTTTCTATCCTCTTGATTTTACTTTTGTTTGCCCATCCGAAATTATCGCTTTTGCAAATAGAATAAAAGATTTTCAAGATAGAGGTGCAGAAATCATAGGTGTTTCTGTCGATTCAAAATATACTCATTTGGCTTGGAAAAATACCGAAGTAAAAAAAGGTGGTATCGGCAATATTCAATATCCTTTAGTTTCTGATCTAACTAAAAAAATCGCTAAAGATTACGATGTTTTAACTGGCGATGCAGTGGCTTTAAGAGGCACTTTCTTGATCGATCAACAAGGGGTTGTAAGGCATCAATTAGTTAATGATTTGCCTTTAGGTAGAAATGTTGATGAAACTCTGCGCATGATTGATGCTCTTAAATTTTTTCAAGAACATGGTGAGGTTTGTCCTGCTGGCTGGAATAAAGGTAAAAAAGGCATGAAAGCCGATGCAAGCGGAGTTGCCGACTATCTTGCAAACCATGCAAAAGATCTATAATAATTTTTTTTATTTAATACTATATTATTTCCATTTAAAAAATTAAAATCTTATATAAAATTTTAGATAGAAAATAATATAGTATTTTTATTAATCATTAAAAAAAAAGATAGAATTAATAAAATTTTTACCATTTTACAAACTCAAAATCCAACCCCAAAAATCGAATTAAATTATCATAATCATTTTACACTAGCAATTGCAGTTTTGCTATCTGCTCAAAGCACAGATGTTGGAGTTAATAAAGCAACAAAACAATTATTTTTGATAGCAGACAACCCTTATAAAATGCTTGCTTTAGGATTAGAAAATTTAAAAAAACATATCGCTAGCATTGGTTTATTCAATAGTAAGGCAAAAAATATTATAGCATTATGTTCTGCATTAATAGAAAAACACCAAGGGCAGTTGCCAAATAACTATGCTCAACTTATTTTACTACCTGGTATCGGTAGTAAATCGGCAAAAGTTCTCTTAAATTCTTTATTTTTACAACCAACTATCGCTGTTGACACTCATGTTTTCCGAGTAAGCAATAGGCTTGGCTTGGTGCAAAGCAAAAATATTAAAACAACAGAAGAAATGTTGCCAAAAGTTATTGATAAAAAATGGCATTTTTTTGCTCATCATTGGTTAGTTTTACACGGTCGATATGTTTGCAAAGCAATTAAATTTAATTGTTCACAATGTGTTTTAAATAAATTATGCCCAAACAATCAAAGCAAAAACAATTAGCATCATTTTCGCTTTTTAATTAATAATTTAATTTTTAATATTCTAGGTTCTACATAATTTTAAAAAATACCTCCTCTCGATTATTTTTTAGCAAAATTTTAGATAATACCACTGTTGCATCCCAAATTTATTTTATTTGCCATTTTTGGTATAAATTTCAGCTATTTTTAGCCTAATATTAAACA
>JBILTH010000141.1:0-3194 GCA_044371635.1 Rickettsiales bacterium | reverse complement strand
ATAATATTTTAAAAAAATATGATATGCAAATTTATGAAAAAAGGATGAAATTATGTTATTATTAATCAACTATTAATCAACTCCAATATTTCAAATTTTGTTTTTTCATCAAGTGATGGCTTGTTTTTTAAGGCTTCTTGCCATAATTCTTTTGCTTTTTTTTCATTATATAATAAAAAAAAATATTTTCCTAAATAAAAATTTGCATAGGAATGTTGTTTTTTTAAATGATAAATTTTGGCAATTTGTTTAAAAAATATTGGTTTATCTTCTAAATAATATTGTACTTCTATTAATTTTTTCTCAATAAAATTTAATGATTCTGGGGTGATACTTTCTTGGTTAATCATAATTTCAGCAAGCATTAATCTTGCCAGCACCGAATGTTTTAAATTTAGTAATACGATTGCTTGTTGATAATTTTTAATAGCCAAATCAATATGGTTGCTTTTTTGCAATAATTCTGCTTTTAATTCGTATAAGAAACCATTATTTTTATTATTTCTAATAACTTGATCTAATATTTGAAAACTATTTTGATATTGATTTAATCTAAAATAAGCGATTGCTCTTGCTATTTGATGATTATTTTTATTGAGATCGTAATATTTTCTTAATATTAAATCTGGTGACAATAAAAAACCATCTAATTTTGCTTGTATTAATTGCAATTTATTATTTAATAAATTAATTTTTGGCCAATTGATAGCATTTTTTTGTTGATATTGCTGAATTCTTGCTAATCTTTTTTCGCTTAAAGGGTGAGTTTGAATATATTCTTGTTGTATTTTATTTTGTCGATCAGAAGTATTTTCAACCATAGACTGTTGTAAAAAAAATTGAAATATTTCTTGCAAACCCTGAACTGGATAGTGCAGAGCTTCTAAAAATTCTATTGCCATCAAATCTGCAGAATCTTCTTGTTGTCTTGAATATTTTAATTGCATTTTATTAATACCATCATTGGTTGCCAAGGCAAGCATAGTGGCGGTATCTGGCGATTTTGCTAATAAGGCTCCCATTGCCATTGCATAACCAAATAAAACTTTTGATTGAGAGTTTTGTTGATAGATTGTTGTTTTTACCATATGTTTACCTGCAATATGGCCAATTTCATGGGCTAAAACACCAAGCAAAATTTCTACTTTATTAAATTTCGTCAACAATCCTGTGTGGATAAAAATATTATAATTTCCATCAACAAAAGCATTAATGGCATCATCTTGCACCAGATATATTTTTATTGTTTTTAATTGTGCCAATTTTACAAATGGATCAATTAATTCTTGCAGAAATGTTTCAGTTTCTGCATCAGAAATTAATTTCAGTTGCTTTGTTTCTGCATTGCATTTAATTGATAAAAAACCAGTTAAGAATAGAAAAAATATTACGAATAATTGATGTTTTTTTGCTTGCATTACAATTTTGTTAATTTTAAAATTAATTTTAGTAAATTGGTATCAATTTCAATTATAAAAATATTTCATTTAATAACACAAATTTATTTTAAGTAATTTTAATCACCTTATAACATATCACTATGTCTAAAGCAAAATTTGAACGCAATAAGCCACATGTTAACATTGGCACAATAGGTCATGTGGATCATGGAAAAACCACTCTTACCGCCGCTATTACTAGTTATTTAGCAAAACAGGGTTTAGCAGAAAAAAAAGGTTACGATCAAATCGATGCCGCTCCTGAAGAAAAAGAAAGAGGCATAACAATTAACACTGCCCATGTTGAATATGAAACTGCCAAACGTCATTATGCTCACGTAGATTGCCCTGGACATGCCGATTATGTTAAAAACATGATAACAGGTGCCGCACAAATGGATGGTGCAATATTGGTTGTTTCTGCTGCAGATGGACCAATGCCGCAAACTAGAGAACACATTTTATTAGCTAAACAAGTTGGTGTTCCTGCTATTGTTGTTTTCTTAAATAAAGCTGATATGGTTGAAGATGCCGAACTTCTCGATTTAGTTGAAATGGAAGTTAGAGAATTACTTACTAAATACGATTTTCCAGGAGACGAAATTCCAATTATTAGAGGTTCTGCTCTTAAAGCCCTAGAAGGCGATACAGGTTCACTTGGTGAACCATCAATTCAAGCCTTAATGGATGCTGTTGATAGCTATATTCCAGAGCCAAAAAGACCAGTTGATCAAGCCTTTTTAATGCCTATCGAAGATGTTTTTTCTATTTCAGGGCGTGGCACAGTGGTTACTGGCAGAATAGAAAGAGGTATCTTAAAAGTTGGTGAAGAAATTGAAATTGTGGGTTTAAGAGCAACTCAAAAAACTACCTGCACAGGCATAGAAATGTTTAGAAAACTTCTCGACGAAGGCAGAGCGGGTGATAATGCTGGTATTTTACTTCGAGGCACTAAAAAAGAAGATGTCGAAAGAGGTCAGGTTCTTTGTAAGCCAACTACCATAACTCCTCACACTCAATTCGAAGCCGAGGTTTATATTTTAAGCAAAGAAGAAGGTGGTAGACACACTCCTTTCTTCAAAAATTACCGTCCACAATTCTATTTCCGCACTACCGATGTTACAGGTTCAGTAACACTAAAAGAAGGGGTTGAAATGGTTATGCCTGGCGATAATGTTCGACTTACCGTTGAGTTAATCTCTCCTATTGCTATGGAAGAGGGTTTGCGATTTGCCATCAGAGAAGGTGGTAGAACGGTAGGTGCCGGAGTTGTAACTAAAATCATTAAATAAAAAAATATTTTTAACCTAGTCTCAAAACTAGGTTAAATAGTGGAGAAACATGAAAAACAAAGAAAGTATAAAAATAACTCTAGAATCTTTTGATCATTTTGTTCTTAGTAAGGCTGTTAATGAAATTATGGCTACGGTAAGAAGAACAGGTGCTGGTATTAAGGGTCCAATTCCATTACCAACAAAAATTAAAAAATTTTGTGTAACTAGAAGCCCCCATGTCGATAAAGATTCTAGAGAACAATATGAAATCAGAACTTCAAAAAGAATATTGATAATATCTCCAACTGCTCAAACGGTTGATGCTTTAATGAAGCTCAATCTTTCTGCTGGTGTTGAGATTAAAATTGCATTAAACGGAACTAAAAATTAATATAATGTTAGAATTTGTAGGAAAAAAAATCGGCATGACTCATATATACTCAGAAGCGGGGCAATCAATCCCTCTTACTATGATTCATTT
>JBILTH010000139.1:0-3222 GCA_044371635.1 Rickettsiales bacterium | reverse complement strand
GTAAATATGAGAAAGTTTTTTATACTTGATTTGCCATAGGTTTTATATAGGCAAATTATAGCTTTAGTAGATGTGAAAATAAATTAGAATTTTTTAGGGACAATTTAAAAAATTGCAAATGCTATAAAATAAAAACACTTGACAAGCCGAAAATAACATTTATAGTTATTGTTTCTAGATAAATAGTAGTTCATTTTAAATGATTGGTAGTCATTTTTGTTGTTAATTAAATTTAAGTTAATATGCAAAAAATTTTTTTGCTAGAAAAAATAAATCAACATCCATTCTTAAGAAAACATCAGTTTTTAGCAAAGATGTGTAATATTTTAACATTATCTTTTCTTGTTTTAAGCAATGCTTTATTACCTACTTTAAAATTTATTTTTACAAAAAAAACCATCCTTTTTATTTCTGATAAAAAAATTACTAGCATCAATTTTCATCCTATTTTGCAAGCAATAATAATTGTTTCTTTACTGTTTTTTGGTTTTTCTTTTTATAACTTTTGGCAATATAATTTACAATACAACAACACAGTAGACAATAAATTAAATGAAATTGAGAGATTAAAACAACTTAACAATTATTTTGCCAACGAGCTTGAAGTTAGCAATAAAAAACTTGAAAAAATCAATCAATATTTAAATACTATTAATTCACCTATTTTACCAGTAAATAATCAATTAAATGGTATTGAAGTGCCAAAAAAAATTGAAACACAAGATTTAAGTAGCGAGAATAGGCAAATTCTAAATACTATTAAACAATTACATCAAAATTTTTCTTGTATCAATAATTTTAACAATCACAGAATTAAAAAAATAGAAGAAGCTATTGCTTTTACTGGCTTAAATTTTAAAAAACATCTTGATAACAATAAATTACAGCAATATTCAAAACATAAAAATATTTCTCATTTAGGCTTGGGCGGTCCAGAAACTTTTGATCCTGAACTGGAAAAAGAATTATTGGCAAAAAATCTATCTACCGATTATCTAGAATTGCATCTAGAAAAAAATAAATTTAATAACCAAGTAGAAAAACTTCAATTTCTTGAAAAAATAAGTCAAAAACTACCTTTTTATAAACCGATGCAAAACTTCTATATATCTAGTGGTTTTGGCGTTAGAATAGATCCTTTTACAGGAAAGCATCATACCCATGAAGGTTTAGATTTTGTTGGAATTGACAATGCCAAAATATTAAGCCCCTCTAATGGTAAAGTGATTTTAGCAAAATGGTTTAGTGATTATGGAAATGCCGTGGTAATTGATCATGGTTATGGCATAACTACTCGTTATGGTCATTTATCTAAAATAAAGGTAAAAGAAGGTGATTTGGTAACAAGGGGACAAATTATAGCTCTACAAGGTAATACTGGCAGAAGCACTGGTAAACATCTTCATTATGAAGTGCGTTATAAAAACACCCCCCTTAATCCAAAAAGATTTTTAGAAGCTGGTAATATTATTAATTCTTCCAATTTTAATTATGTCAATAGTTAGTTTAAAAAAAGAAAACATTAAAATTCAAAATCATAAAAAATTTGAATTAATAAGCTCATTATATAATACAGCGCCAAGTATTGTAGCTAAACACTCAACTGTAAACGGAAATATTAATAGTGCTGGCACTATCGAAATAGAAGGAATTGTTTATGGTGAAATTAATGCTAAAATTTTAATAATTAGAGAATCTGGTTTTTTTCAAGGCACAGTTATTGCTGAAGAAATTTATATCCAAGGCAAAATTGAAGGAAGTATCGTGGTTAATAAAATTAGCATTTCTCAAACTGCAATTTTGAATGGAAATATTTCTTATAAAGTGATGTCGGTGCAAGATGGCGCTTCTATAGACGCTGTTTTTAAAAAATGCAATCAAGATTCATAAAAAATGTTTTTAATTATCAAAAAACATAAACTTTATTTTATTAACTTAAATGTAATAGTTTTTCTTTGCTGTTTATTATTTTTATTTTCTTGCAATAATATCAAATATTTAAATAACTTATTGCTAAATAATAACAACAAAAACAACCAAAAAATTATCGTCCAAAACAACACTCAAAAGCAATTACAAAATCAAACAAAACAAGTTGCTCAGCATTTAGAAACCTATAATTTAAACAATCTTGGCAATAATCTACCCGATAAAATCAAGGTGGCAATTTTTTTACCATTTTCTGGTGTAAATAAAGATTTAGCTCAAAATATTGCCAATTCTGCTGTTTTGTCTTTGTTTGAAAACGATAGTTTTCATAAACTAGAATTAGTTTTTATTGATAGCAAAGAAACTGCAATAGAACAACAGAGAGCATTTCAAGAAATTATTAATAATAATATCAAGTTAGTGATAGGTCCAATTTATAGCAACAACATTGTGAATATTGAAAATATGGTAAAAGAATATGGCATCACGATGATTTCTCTTTCTAATAATGTAGCAATGCTAGGAAAGGTTTTTAATAATGGTGGTGGTATTTTTGTTGCTGGAATTTTGCCTGAAACTCAAATAGAAAAAATAGTTAATTTTTCCATCGGTCAAAATAAGTTAAATTTTGCTGTTTTAGCCCCTAATAATCAATATGGAAAATTAATTACCGAATACTTAAAGAAATTTACTATAACAAGAAATGCTAACTTTATTACCTCCGAATTTTATAATAACGAGAAAGATATAGATAGGTTAGCAGAAAAATTGGTTAATGCATTTTCTCTTGCTGTTATTCCTAAAAAAAATCAAATAATTAATGAAGAAGATAAAAATTATCCACAAATAATTTTAATTCCTGAATCTGGCAAAATTTTGTCAAAAGCAGTTGCGGCAATTAACAATAAAAATATTAAAGAGTTAGACTTAAAAATTATTGGCACTAATCAATGGGACGATACTCTTACCTTGCAAGATAGTAATTTATTTAGTAATTGGTTTGTTGCCCCTGAACCAAAAAAATTTCAAGATTTTGAAAAAAAATATCAACAAATGTTCAACAGTTCGCCAAAACGTATTGCCAGCATAGCTTATGATAGCATTTTAGCTTTTAGTGATATTGTTGGAAATAAAAACGAAATTAATGCCAATAGCTTAATAGCAAAAAGCAGTGGTTTTGATGGTATTGATGGCTTATTTCGTTTTTTACCAAATGGTGCAACACAAAGAAATTTAGCAATTTTGCAAGTTGGGGTGAATAATTTTGAAGTGATTGAACCAGCTAGTAAAAAA
>JBILTH010000138.1:0-3230 GCA_044371635.1 Rickettsiales bacterium | reverse complement strand
TTTGTTAAAAGCAATTAAAGACAATCTTCTCTAAAATTATATATAGATTTCGAATAATTCAAAAATATGGCAACCGATTATAACATTATTGATATAGTTTTTATCACTTCTGCCTTAATAATTATTGCCATTGCTAGTTTTAGAGGGTTAATTAAAGAAGTTTTTTCTTTAATTAACTGGGCAACTGCTTTTGTTGCTTCTTATCTACTTTCAGGTATTGTTGCTAAAATATTTGCCGAATATTCAACAATAAATATTTCTATTATCGAAACTATTGCTCGTTTTGCTATTTTTATTATTGTTTTTCTTATCATGATATTTTCTACCGCAGGTTTAGCAAAAGAAATTACTTCTGCTTTTTCTCCAGCTTTAAATAATTTTTTAGGTTCAGTTTTTGGAATTTTTAAAACTTTATTAATATTTGGTTTGTTATATGCCACCTATCTTACAATTAATCACATTATGGCAGGAAGCAAAATTATTGCCAACAAAATAGATGAAACACCAAAAATTATTTCTGCGGCAAAAACTGGAAACATAATTAAATATTCTGGAAAATTTTTACAACCTATAGTTTATGGTTTTATAAGTTCTATTTACAATAATTATGGCAATGATTTAATTAAACAAGGCAATGATATTACCCCAATTTTAAATTTAATGAAAAATAATTATGATATCGATGAATTTCAAAAACAATTGCAAGATGGCAACAATGTTTTTTTAGAAGATGTTAAAAAAATCGATAATTCTAACGAAAATAATCAAGATATCGACAGTTATCAAAGCAAATTTCAAAAATTACAACAAATATTAAACAACATCAATGCTTCAGATGAAAATGCAAAAACAGTAGATGAAACAGAAAAAGCAATAGAATCTACAAAGCAACAACAAAATGTTAAGCCCGAAAACGAAGAAAAAGGATATAATCAACAAGAAATCAAAAACAAAGATTATATCATTAAAATAATTAATAAATAACTCAATCATTAATTTTTATGTTTAAATTTCACAATCAAACAGCACTTATTACTGGATCAACAGGTGGCATAGGCTCTGCAATTGCCAAAACTTTATATCAGCAAGGTGCTAAAATCATTATTTCTGGCACTAGGTTAGAAAAATTACAAGATCTTGCTAAAGAAATTGCCAAAGAAGATTATCATAAAATTATTTGCATTCCTTGCAATTTGGCTAATTTAAACGAGGTTGAAAATTTATTTGATCAAGCCGAAGAAGTTTCGCCAATTGATATTTTAGTTTGCAATGCTGGCATTACCAAAGATAATTTAATATTAAGAATGAAAACAGAAGATTTTCAGCAAGTAATCGATACTAATCTTCGCTCTACTTTTGTTTTAAATCGCAATGCAATCAAAAAAATGCTAAAAAGAAAATATGGCAGAATCATTAATATCGCTTCGGTTGTTGCAAGCACTGGCAATCCTGGTCAGGCAAATTATGTTGCCTCTAAAGCTGGCATGATTGGCTTAACCAAATCTTTAGCAAGCGAAGTGGCTAGCAGAGAAATTACAATTAATTGCATTTCTCCTGGTTTTATTGCTAGCCCCATGACCGATATCTTAACCGATGTGCAAAAACAAGCCATCTTAACTAAAATTCCAGTTGGCAGAATGGGGGATGTTCAAGAAATTGCTAATGCTGTAGTTTTTTTAGCTAGCAAAGAAGCTTCTTACATTACAGGGCATACTTTACAGGTTAATGGTGGTATGTTTATGCATTAAAACATCATAAAAATTTACAAAATGTCAGAAAATAGTGCTCAAAATATCACAGAATCATCTTTTAAACAACTCTACAACATCAATGCAGAGCAAGCTTTACTTGGAAGTATTATTTTAAACAACGAATCTATACAACGTGTTAACGAATTTTTATTTCCCGATCATTTTTATTTAGAAATCCATCAAATAATTTATACTTATATTCTTAACCAGATAAAAAATATGGTTGTTGATTTTATTACTTTACAAGATTTTTTTAATCGAAATGAAAAAATTAAATTAAATGGTGGTGCACAATACTTTAACACTTTACTTGCCTCTGCCAGCGGTATTATTAATTTGTTTGATTATGGTAGATTAATTGTTGATCTTGCAAATAAAAGAAAGTTAATAGAAATTGGTGAAACAATTGTTAATGAAGCTTATAAATCTGGGCATACCATTTCGTCAGAGCAACAAATTGAACAAGCAGAAACAAAATTGTTTAATCTTTCAATTCATGGTAATGCGCAAAAACAAGATTTTATTAATATAAGCTATGCTTTAAAAGAAACTATCAACAAAGCACAACTTGCTAAAGAAAGAGATAGTCATATTAGTGGCATTTCAACTGGTTTAACTGATCTTGATAAAATTTTAGGAGGGTTGCAAGCATCTGATTTAATAATTTTAGCGGGAAGACCATCAATGGGAAAAACTGCTCTTGGCATCAATATTGGTGTTAATGCTTGCAAATGGCTTAATCCAGTTTTAGAAGAAAAACAACAACAAAAAGCAGTTGGCTTTTTTTCTTTAGAAATGTCTTCTGAACAGCTTGCCAATAGAATACTTTCCATGGAATGTAGCATTAATTCGCAAAAATTTCGCAATGGGCAATTAGATCAAAGAGAATGGGAGGTTGTTGCTACTCGTTCTGGCGAAATTTCTAATTTACCATTTTTTATAGACGAAACTCCAGCATTAAGCATCACAGCAATTCGTAATAAAGTAAGAAAAATGATAAGAAAAAATAATCTTTCTTTATTAATAATAGATTACTTGCAATTAATCAAAGGTAGTGTTATCAAAGCCGATAGGGGCAGGGTGCAAGAAGTTTCCGAAATTACACAAGGCTTAAAAGCAATTGCTAAAGAATTTAATGTGCCTGTAATTGCTTTATCACAACTTTCTAGAGCAGTTGAGCAGCGAGAAGATAAAAAACCACAACTTTCTGATTTAAGAGAATCTGGCTCAATTGAGCAAGATGCTGATGTTGTTGCCTTCATTTATAGGCAAAGTTATTATGTCGAAAGAGAAAGACCAAGTGAAGATCAGCCAGAAAAATTTGAAAACTGGAAACAAAAAATGCAACAAATATCTCATAAAGCAGAAATAATTATTGCTAAACAACGTAATGGTCCAGTTGGTTCGGTAGAATTATTTTTTGATGCCGAATTTACAATATTTAATAATTTACAAAATTTTTAACATTGCTAATTATAA
>JBILTH010000137.1:0-3250 GCA_044371635.1 Rickettsiales bacterium | reverse complement strand
GATTTAAGGTTTTATTTTTTCCATAACGAAAAATTACCACTTTAACATTTTTACCAACTGGAATTTTATTTACTATTTTTGGTAAAGTTTTAACATCAATAACTTCTTGTTCGTCAAATTGTAAAATAACATCAGAAGCAATAATGCCAGCCTTATCTGCAGGACCATTTTTTGTGATATCGCTTACGAAAGCACCTTTTAATGTGTTTAATTTAATAGAATTAGCTAAATTTTGATTTAAATCTTGCACCATAACACCAATCCAACCTCTAACAACCTCTCCTTGCTCTCTTAATTGTTTTAAAATTTGAAAAGCATTATTTGAAGGGGTTGCAAAAGCAATACCAACATTACCGCCAGAAGGAGAAAAAATTGAAGTGCTAATACCAACAACTTCGCCTTTGGTATTAAATAAAGGACCACCAGAATTACCTTTATTAATAGAGGCATCAGTTTGCAAATATTCATCTGATTGCACAGAGCCAATATCTCTGCCCCTAGCAGATAAAATGCCAAGAGAAACAGAGCTACCAAAACCATATGGATTGCCAACGGCAATAAGCCAATCTCCAATTTTAACCCTAGAAGAATCACCGAATCGAGCAAATTTTAATTCTTTGCTTGGAATAATTTTTAATAGAGCTAAATCGGATTTCCTATCGTAGGCAATTAAGCTAGCTTTATAAACAGTTTTGTCTTGTAAACTAACATTAATTTCGAGAGCATCTTCTATTACATGATAATTAGTGGCAATATAGCCATCTTTAGAGATTAAAAAACCAGAACCAATAGAAACTATCTTTTTTTTATCAGTAATTTGTTGATCTAATTGTTTTTTTAATTCTTCAAAAATAGGAGTTGGTGGAAAATCACCCAACATATTGCTATCTAGAATCATCGAATTTTGATTTTTAGAACTTTGGATAACAGAAATATTAACCACCGAAGGTAATATTCCTTCGATTAATTCGGCGAAACTAGGAATTATTTGAGATTTATTAGGAATTTCTTCGTTATTAATTAATTTATTTTCCGATTTGTTGTTTTCTTGTGAAAAGAGTAGATTAATAGTAAAATCAACAATAAAAAATAAGAAAAAAACAATAAAAAATAATCGATTAAAAAACATTATTTATGACCAAAGTATTTAAAAAACTCACCATCAGAAGAGATGATCATTTTTGTTTTGTTATTATCATTTAACAAAGCCTTTTGATAAGCCTGCATTGAGCGATAAAAATCGGCAAATTCAGGATCTCTATCAAAAGAATTAGCATAAATTTTATTAGACTCGGCTTCGGCTTGACCTCTCACAATATCAGAATCTTTTTTAGCTTCTGCCTCGATGATAGTTTTTTGTTTATCAGCTTCTGCACGTATTTTTTGTGCCTCTTGAGCACCTTTTGCTCTAATTTCTTTTGCTTCTTTTTCTCTTTCGGTTTGCATTCTAGCATATATTGCGTCGGAATTTTCTTTTGGTAAATCGGTTCGCATGATTCGCACATCAACAATTTCGATACCAAAAATTTCTGAAGAATCACTTACAACATTTTTAATATTTTTCATAATGCTACCACGATTTTCGGTAAGCAGTTCGTTTAAAAAAACCGCCCCAATTACTTGACGCAGGCTTGAATCGAGAATGCCTGCAAGTTTATTGATTAACCCCTGATTATTAACAACTGTGGTATAAAATTTAACAGGATCAATAATTTTATATTTTGCAAAAGCATTTATGAGTAATCTTTTTTGATCAGATGCAATAACTTCTTGTTCTGGCAATGCAAGATCGATAATTCTTTTATCAAAAAAAATTACATTTTGCACTAAGGGAATTTTATAAGAAATGCCAGAGGTATTAATGGTTTTAATCACTTTACCAAACTGCAAAACTAAAGCCTGTTTTCTTTGATCGACAATAAATAAAGTGTTAAAAAGCAATAATAATAAAAGAAAAATAGAAGCAGAAATTTTTATTTGTATGCTAGACATAATGGATTACTTTTTTAAATTTTGGTTATCAAAAAAATAAGGCATCACCATATTTTTACTGATGTTTTTATCGAGATAAATTTTTTCGTTTTGACTGTAAATTTTTTCCATAGTTTCAAGATAAATTCTTTTTTTAGTAACTTGTTTAGATTTAGCATATTGATTATAAACCGCTAAAAATCTAGATGTTTCACCTTGAGAATTGGCAACTACTTGTTTAGCATAGGCCTCGGCCTCTTCTTTCATTTGAGATGCTAAACCTTTTGCCCTAGGTATGATATCGTTAGCATAAGCTTGGGCTTGATTTATTTCTTTTTCCTTATCTGCTTTAGCAGTTTGCACATCAAGAAAAGAATCTCGAACTTGCGAAGGAGGATCTACTCTTCTTAATTGAACTTTAACAATTCTAACCCCAGAAACATAAGAATTAAGAATTTCTTGCAATAAACTTTTCGCATCATCTTCTATTTGTAATTTACCATCAGAAAGAGCATTGGCAATAGGATTTCGAGCAATAATTTCTCTCATCGCACTTTCGGCAGATTGTCTTATTGATTGATATGGATCGGCAATATTAAAAACAAAATCTTTAATATCAGAAATTTGCCATTGTATTTGAAATTGCACATCGACAATATTTTCATCGCCTGTAAGCATTAAACTTTCTGCATTAAGATTGCGATTAAGATATTTGTTTTCAAGAGAAGAAAAGCCGAATTCTTCAATATTAACAGCGGTTATATTTTTTTTAATTAATTGCCCAAAAGGATATGGAACATAGTAGTTGAGACCAGGACTTGCAACTTGTGAAAATTTGCCAAAATATAATATAATTGCATTCTCACTTGGATTGACTTTATATATGCCAAGAGAAAGCCAAAGAACAAGAATAGCAATAATGATATTACGATAATTTGGTTTATTGTTGCGATAGAATTTATTAATTATTTGCTGTAAAATATCGTCTATATTATCTAAAAAAAAAGGGGTTTTTGAATTTTTTGGTGATTTTTTATTTTGATTGTTATTGTTGCCACTATTTTGATTATTATTGTTACTACTATTTTGATTATTTTGTGTTGTTTGTGTGTTATTTTTTGGTGGTTGCCAATTACTGCCCCAAGGATCTTGTAAATAAAGCTTCTGCTCTAAATTTTTTAAACAAAAACTATTAAACAAAGTAATTTTAAATAAAATTTTTTTAATAGCGATGAAGATAAATAAAATATAGATAGAAAGCGATTTAATGATAGTCATT
>JBILTH010000017.1:0-11418 GCA_044371635.1 Rickettsiales bacterium | reverse complement strand
ATTTATACTTCATCTTTTTTGTTTAAAATTAATAACAAAAACTTTTTTCTAACTACCTTAAATTATTAAGTTAAAACGATATTTAGTTGTTGATTTTAAAAAAACTTTAATTCTATTTTATTTTTTATGTCAAATTTAGCTAAATTCCGAGCATTGGGGTTGTCAGAAGCAATGATTAATGCTTTAAAAGAAAAAGGCTTCGAAGAGCCAACAGCAATACAAGAAAAAACTATACCATTTTTATTAGAAAACAAACAAGATCTTATCGGCAAAGCTCAAACTGGCACAGGAAAAACTGCAGCATTTGGCATTCCAATTATCGAAAATATTGTGCCACAATCAAAAAAAGTTCAAGCAATAATTTTAGTTCCAACTCGTGAGCTTGCTATTCAAGTAACCGAAGAACTTAGCTCTTTTGCCGAAGCACAAAAAACCAATATCATTGCCGTTTATGGTGGGCAACCAATTGAAAGACAAATTGCTAGACTGCAGAGAGGTATAGATATTGTTGTTGGCACTCCTGGTCGAGTACTTGATCATATCAGTAGAAAAACTTTAAAACTCGACTCAATAGCTTATTTGGTTCTTGATGAAGCCGATGAAATGTTAAATATGGGCTTTGTTGATGATATTGAAGAAATTTTAAAATCTACTCCATCTTCTCGCAGAACAGTTTTGTTTTCGGCAACTATGCCTGCTAATATTGAAAGGCTTGCCAAACAATACATGAAAAATCCCGAAATAATTTCGGTATCAAGTGAGCAAATTAGTCGTGACAATATTCAGCAAATTTATTTCGAAGTAGCTCAAGCCGATAAGTTTGAAGCTTTGTTTCGTATTATTGATATAGAAGAAAGTTTTTATGGTATGGTTTTTTGTCGCACCAAAATTGATGCCGACGAAATTGCTCATAAACTAGCCAATAGAGGCTGTAGAGCAGAGGCAATTCATGGTGATTTATCACAAGGTCAAAGAGAAAAAGTTTTGCAAAAATTTCGCAATAAACAAATTACTATTTTAGTTGCAACCGATGTAGCTGCCAGAGGTATTGATGTTGATAATTTAACTCATGTTATCAACTATTCTCTACCACAAGATCCCGAAAGCTATGTTCATCGCATTGGTAGAACGGGCAGAGCAGGTAAAAGTGGCACCGCCATCACTTTAATCACCCCTTCTGAATATCGCAAACTAACTTCTTTGCAACGAGTTGCCAACACTAAAATTACCAAACAAAAAGTTCCAAATGTTTCTGCGGTAATTGATAGCAAAAAACAACGTATTAAATCTGCGATTGTCGATATTATTTCTCATAACGATTTATCTGATGTGGCAAGCATTACCACAGATTTACTAAAAGAATTTGAACTTACCGAAAATTTATTTTCTGCATTGTTAAAATTAGCTTTCAAAGACGAATTAAGCGAAAAAAGCTATAATGAAATTCACGATCTTGAATCTTACAAAAAAAATAAAGATTTTTACTACGACGATCATGGCATCACTGGCTATCGTCCGTTAGGTTCGCAAGAAAAAAGAAGTTATGTTGATCGTAAAGGAACTGCCCGATTGTTTATTGCCAAAGGCAAAGTTGATAATTTCGATACTCATAAATTATTAGATTTTCTAGAAAAAACTACAGGGGTTAACAAAAGAAATATTGACGATGTGAAAGTGATGGATAGCTTTTCATTTTTTGCGGTTCCTTATGAAGAGGCGGAAAAAGTTTTAAAAATATTTCAACAAAAATCTGGGGGCAAAAAATCTTTGGTATCCAGAGCTAAAGCCAAAAAATAACTATGACACAAATCACTGCTAAATTAATCAAAGATCATAATTTAACCGAAGAAGAATATGCAAAGATCCTGCAAATTCTTCAACGAGAACCAACAATAACCGAGTTAGGCATTTTTTCTGCCATGTGGTCTGAGCATTGTTCATATAAATCAACTAAAAAATGGTTGAAAACAATGCACACAACCGCCCCTTGGGTTATTTGTGGGCCAGGTGAAAATGCAGGAGTAATAGATATTGGCGATGGTCAGGCAATAATTTTTAAAATGGAAAGCCATAATCATCCTTCTTTTATTGAGCCTTTTCAAGGTGCTGCAACAGGTGTTGGTGGCATCTTGCGCGATGTTTTTACTATGGGGGCAAGGCCAATTGCTAATCTAAACTCTTTACGATTTGGCGATATTAAGCATCCAAAAACCAAACAATTAGTAAATGGAGTAGTTTCTGGCATTGGTTTTTATGGTAATTGTGTTGGTGTGCCTACCGTTGGTGGTGAAATAACTTTTCATGAAAGTTATAATGGCAATATTATTGTAAATGCCATGACTGTTGGCTTGGCAGATACTAATAAAATTTTTTATTCCGCCGCTTCGCAAGTTGGAGCTAGTGTGGTTTATATTGGTTCTAAAACTGGTCGAGATGGCATTAATGGTGCAGTTATGGCTTCTGACGAATTTTCTGATAATAACGAAGATAAAAAACCAACAGTGCAGGTGGGCGATCCTTTTACCGAAAAATTATTACTTGAAGCTTGTCTTGAATTAATGCAACATGATTGCATTTTATCAATTCAAGATATGGGGGCAGCTGGGCTTACTTCTTCTTCTTTTGAAATGTCAGGAAAAGGTGGCACAGGAATCGAACTACATCTTGAAAAAGTTCCACAGCGAGAAACAAACATGACTCCCTACGAAATTATGCTTTCTGAAAGTCAAGAAAGAATGCTTATGATAATCAAACCTGAGCAACAAAATTTTGCCAAAGCTATTTTTGATAAATGGCAGTTAGATTTTGCTGTGATAGGAGAAGTGACCAACACTGGTAGAGTGGTGATAAAAATGCACAACCAAATTTATGCCGACATCCCTTCTGCCCCACTTTCGCAACAATCTCCACAATACGATCGCCCTTGGGTTTAGTAACATAAAGCAACTAACTATCTACCGCCTCCAATACTACTTCTTTGTTGTTTTTTAAGGCACTGTTGAATTTTAAATTATTTAAAATTCAACAGTGCTTATAACTGCAAATAGCATCAAAAAGTTGTACTTTTTCTGCCTTAAAATATTGACAAAATTATTTGTAAAAGTTAAAATACCTGCCACACCATAGAAAAATAAAAAATAACAAAATATTATAATGAATTTTTCTGAAGATTCTAGGGTGAAAATTCCTACTACACTACATTTAACAAGGCTTGGCTACAATTATTTATCAAAAAATTCTACTCAAATACATTCCCAAACCAACATTTTTAGCGAAATTTTTTTTCAAAGCATTGCCAAAATTAATCAAAACATCATACAAGATGATATTTCAAGATTGCTACAAGACACTAAATTAAGCCTCGAAAACGAAGATTTAGGAAAGGCATTTTATGAAAAACTCACTGCCACTTCTGGCTTCAAGCTGATTGATTTTGAAAATTTTCATAACAACACTTTTAATGTAGTAACCGAACTTTCCTACAAAAATGGTGATGAAGAGTTTAGACCAGATATTACCTTGCTAATAAACGGCATGCCTCTTGTTTTTATTGAGGTTAAAAAACCAAATAATAAAGAAGGTATTCTTGCCGAAAGAAATCGTATCAACAAACGTTTTACCAACCCTAAATTTAGAAAATTTATCAACCTCACTCAATTAATGGTTTTTTCTAATAATATGGAGTATGATAACGAGCAAATTGAACCTGTTCAGGGAGCTTTTTATGCTTGCACTTCTTATTCACAAGCCAATTTTAATTATTTTCGAGAAGAAGAGGTTTTTGATTCATCAACTCTATTACAACAAGAAGATGAAAAAATTGAAAATTTAGTTTTAAAAGATAACAATTTAATCGCCATAAAAAATAGCCCCGAATTTATTACAAATAAAAGCCCAGAAACTCCAACCAACAAAATCTGCACATCATTATTTGCTAAAGATCGCTTGGCTTTTTTGTTAAAATATGGCATTGCTTACATAAGTAAAGAAAGCAAGTTAGAAAAACACATTATGCGTTATCCGCAGTTTTTTGCCACCAAAGCTATTGAAAAAAAGCTAAACGAAGGCATAAAAAAAGGCATCATTTGGCATACACAAGGTAGCGGCAAAACCGCTTTGGCTTATTATAATGTTTCGTTTCTTACCGATTACTTTCGTAAAAAATCGATCATTCCAAAATTTTATTTTATCGTTGATCGCATTTCTCTTTTAAATCAAGCACAGCGAGAATTTGCTAGTCGTGGCTTGGTGGTTCATACCATCAATTCACGCAATGAATTTGCCAAAGATATCAAAACAAAAAAAGCTCTTCATAATAACACAGGAAAGCTCGAAATTAGTGTGGTTAATATTCAAAGATTTCAAGACGATCCAAATGTGGTAAGCTCAAATGATTACGATATAAATATTCAGCGAATTTATTTTCTTGACGAAGTGCATCGAAGTTATAATCCAAAAGGCAGTTTTTTAGCTAATCTTAATTTATCCGATGCTAATGCCATAAAAATTGGGCTCACAGGCACTCCGCTTTTAGGTGATGAGTATAATTCAAAATCTATATTTGGCAATTATATTCATAAATATTATTACAATTCTTCAATTGCCGATGGCTATACTCTGCGATTGATTCGCGAAGAGATTGAAATTTCTTACAAAATGCATTTATTGCAAATTCTTGATTCGATAAAAGTTAAAAAAAATGAAATAAAAAAAGAGGATGTTTATGCTCATCCAAAATTTGTTGAGTCGATGCTAGATTATATTGTGAAAGATTTTGAAAATAGCAGAATCGCTTTTAACGACAACACTATTGGCGGAATGGTTATTTGCGACAGTTCAAAGCAGGCAAAAAAGATGTTTGAAATTTTTCAAAAAAAACATCAAACAAAAACCGCAGCTCTAATTCTGCACGATGTCAACACAAAAAAATTTCGCAAAGAACAGATTGAGGCTTTTAAAGTTGGAGAAATTGACTTACTTTTTGTTGATATGATGCTTCTAACTGGCTTTGATGCACCTCGCTTAAAAAAACTTTATCTTGGCAGGGTTATTAAAGATCACAATTTATTGCAAGCTTTAACTAGAGTCAACAGAACTTACAAAAAATTTCGCTACGGTTATGTGGTTGATTTTGCTGATATTAAAAAAGAATTCGATAAAACTAACCAAGCCTACTTGGCAGAGCTACAAAACGAGCTTGGCAATGAATTTGAGAATTATAATTTGTTATTTAAATCAAAAGAAGAAATAGAGCAAGAAATTGAAGAAATCAAAGATATTTTGTTTCGTTTTAACTGCGATAATGCCGAAATTTTTTCTAGGCAAATTAACGAAATAAAAGATCGTAAAGAAATTATGTTAATCAAAAAAGCCCTTGGAAATTCTAAAATGCTTTATAATTTAATGGTTTTATATGGGCATTCTGATTTATTGAATAAATTAGATTTTAAAAAACTCGCCAAGCTTTATACCGAAACAAGTAATCGCCTAGATAATCTAAACCTCATAGAAAGCATCAACAACCAAAATGACAATACCCCAATTTTAAATCTTGCTCTCGAAGATATAATTTTTAGTTTTACCAAAGTTAAAGAAGAAGAGTTGATTTTGGCAGTAGATAAACTAAAAAATATTATTCGCATTACACGTGAAGCAATGCTTAATAATTTTGATCAGCTAGATCCAGAATTTATAAGCCTTAACGAAGAACTAAAAAGATTGTTTAACAAGCAAAATCTTAATGAAATTGCGGGGGAAGATATCAATCAAAACATCGAAATTTTAGATAAAATTCACGATCGCATCAAAAAACTCAATTGCGAAAATAACCTTCTTAAAGCAAAATATAGCAACGATCCAAAATATGCTAGAATTCATAAAAGAATCGTCGAACAAAAAATTATTAACAAAGATCAGCAAATATTTGATTCTCTCTATACAATCAAGCAAAAAACCGATCAGAAAATTTTACAAAATAACAATCTTTTACAAAACGAACCTTATTTTGAAAAATTAATAAAAAATACTGTCGATGAGCAGTTTAGTTATTTAGGCCACGATACCAAATCTATTAAGAATATAGATTGTATTATATCTTTAATTGTTAAAGAATATATTGATCAATTTAAAACAACTTAACTTATGATTACACAAGATTTTGCCAAAAAAACCAAAGACATGATAGACAATCTCAAAGCAGTTTGTGCTTCTTATGGCCTTGGCAACGATGGCAACGAATTTAAAATTATCACCCAAGTTTTTTTATATAAATTTCTCAATGATAAATTTGCTTTTGAGATCAAAAAAAAATCTCCAGACTACACAAAATATGTCAGTTTTAAAGACTATATTTTACAACTCACCGAAAATGAATTTACCCTTCTACAAAGAAAAATCGATGCAGATACCGCAATTCTCAACAAAAATCATCTTATTGCTGTGCTTTTTTCGCAACAAAATCAGCCAGAATTTGCTAAACTTTTTGACGACACTTTAATAGATATTGCAACAACAAACAGCGATATTTTCTCGGTAAAAACCGATGGCGGAGCCAAGATTATTTTGTTTGATCGGGTAAGCGAATTCATTACCGACACTTCAAAGCGAGATGCCTTTTGTCGAGCCATTATCAACAAACTTATAGAGTTTAGTTTTGAGAATATTTTCAACCAAAAATACGATTTTTTTGCCACTATTTTTGAATATTTAATTAAAGATTACAACAAAGATAGTGGTGGAAAATATGCCGAATATTACACTCCCAATGCTGTTGCCAAAATTATGGCAGAAATTTTAGTGCCAACCCAAGATCAAGGAAAAATTCAAAATGTTACTTGTTACGACCCTTCTGCAGGCTCTGGCACTTTACTTATGAACATATCTCATGCTATTGGCGAAGATAAATGCACTATTTATTCGCAAGATATTTCGCAAAAATCATCAAGCTTGCTTCGCCTAAACCTGATTTTAAACAATCTTGTGCATTCGATTCCTAATATAATTTCTGGCAATACAATTTTGCATCCTTATCATAAAGACCAAAACAATAATTTAAAATGTTTTGATTACATCGTTTCAAATCCGCCCTTTAAACTCGATTTTAGCAACGAGAGAAGTCAACTAGAAAATTCTTCGTTTAATAAGCGTTTTTTTGCCGGAATTCCTAACACTCCAAACAAAGATAAAGACAAAATGTCAATTTATTTGCTGTTTATTCAGCATATTATGTTTTCGTTAACTGCCAAAGGCAAGGGTGCAATTGTGGTGCCAACGGGCTTTATTACTGCTCAAAGCGGCATTGAAAGAAAAATAAGAGAAAAATTAATCGATGAAAAAATGTTAGCAGGAGTTGTTTGTATGCCAAGCAATATTTTTGCCACTACCGGCACTAATGTTTCAATTCTTTTTATTGATAAAACTAATCAAGAAAATGTTGTATTAATTGATGCTTCAAAGCTTGGCAAAACCGTAAAAGAAGGCAAAAATCAAAAAACCATATTAAGTGCAGATGAAGAAAATAAAATCATCAACACTTTTAACAAAAAAGAGGCTATTGCAGATTTTTCGGTTGCTGTTTCTTATGACGAAATCAAGGCTAAAAATTATTCTTTAAGTGCAGGGCAGTATTTTGATGTGAAAATCGAATATGTTGATATTACAAAAGAAGAATTTGAAAAAAAGATGAAGGGTTTTAGCGACAATTTAGAACAGATGTTTGGTGAGTCGAAAGTTTTAGAAGATGAGATAAAGAAAGGGTTGAAGGGGTTGAAGTATGAGTAGAAGTTTTAGAATAAAAGATGTGGCAGTTGTTAAAAATGGTTCAACACCATCAACTGCTAATCAAGAATTCTATGATGGCGATATAGATTGGATAACCCCGAAGGATATTTCTATGCAAAAAAGAAAATATATTGAGTGCGGAGAAAGAAAAATAACTCAAAAAGGTTTAGATAGTTGTTCAGCTTCAATGCTTCCAAAAGGAACAATTTTATTATCTAGCAGGGCTCCAATAGGATTAATATCAATTGCAAAAAAAAATCTTTGCACAAACCAAGGATTTAAAAATATTATTGCAAATTCAAATAAAATAGATAATGAATATCTCTTTTATTATTTAAAAACAAAAATCTCCGCCATAGAAAAATTAGGAATTGGAACTACATTTAAAGAACTTTCAAAAAGTAGTATTGAAAATTTCGAAATAACAATACCAGAATCTTTAATTCAGCAACAAAAAATCGCCTCCGTTCTTTCCGCCCTCGATGCCAAAATAGAGCTCAACAACCGTATCAACTCCGAGTTAGAAAAAATGGCAAAAACTCTTTATGATTATTGGTTTGTGCAGTTTGATTTCCCGGATTGCAACGGCAAACCTTACAAATCATCAGGCGGTGCAATGGTGTGGAATGCAGAGCTAAAAAAAGCAATTCCTGCTGGCTGGGAGGTAAAAAAAATGAAGGAACTTGTTATTTTTGAAAAAGGCATAGAGCCAGGATCGGCAGAATATAAAAATTATAAAGTTAACGAAAATTATCTTAAATTTTATAGAGTTGGCAATATAGATGGCGATACTGCAACTTTTATCGATGCTAGTAAAAAAAAATATGTCTTCGTTAGAGAACATAATGTTTTAGTTACTTTTGATGGCTCTGTAGGAAAGGTTGGCTTTGGTATCAATGGTTTAATATCTAGCGGTATTAGAAAAATACATTCTAATTTTCTTGACGATTCGTTCATTTACTTTTTATTTAACGACAACAGAATTGTTAATATAATTCATCAATATGCCAAGGGTTCAATTATTTTACATGCTAGTCAGGCAATTGATCATCTAAATTTTGTTTTTAATGAAAAAGTAATAACACAATTTTCGGCATTATCACAGCCCATTTTTGCAAAAATGATAAAAAACAAACTACAAAACCAAACTCTTGCTAATCTGCGAAATTGGCTGTTGCCAATGCTTATGAACGGGCAGATAAAAGTGACTTAAAATAAATATTGCTTTTTGATATTGCGGTTGTTAAAATAGATGTAAATATTGTTTCAATTTTAAATCGTTTAATTTTATGTTTTAATTATTTGAAATACTATTATACCATTTCAACTTAACATACATTGTTAGATTTATTAATTTTAAAGTTGAAATGGTATAATATGAGGCTAAAATAGTTAAAATTCATACCAAAATCGCCTTAAAATACTAGCACTTTTTCTTGTTTAAAATGTTGCAATAAATTGTAAGTAAGCTCAATATTTAAAGCACAATCTAGCGAAAAAAACTTGTAATCGCCTTTGCCAAATTGCAAAACCAAATTCATAATATCTTGCATTGTTAAAAGCTGATGCTCTAAAATAATAATTGCATCTTTGGTGTTGGCAATTTCGGATTTCATCAAATAAATTTCTTTTTCGGCAATTTTTGTTGCTTGATAATTTAAGCCATAGCCATAAATTAAAGCCAAATGAGTGATGATAAATTGATTATCATATTTGCCAAGACAAAACAAGCCTTCTTTTTCTGGGTTATTAGTGAGTTGCAAAATCTTAAAACCATTATCGATGCCTTGATACTTTTCGCTTGCTCGTTTTACTCGCTCAACAGTGATGTCGCTAATTTTGTGATAACCTGCCTTAAAAGCCTCTTTTTTGTTATCAATTTTTTCTGGCAGTTGCACTAAAATAAACCTACGCCCAGTAAATTCGCTCTCCCCTTGAGGGAGGGGGTTAGGGTGAGGGGTTTTAAAAAGATCGTCTTGATTTTGTTTATTAACCTCTTCGTAATTTAGCTCCATAACTGCCTGCCCTGTGGTGCCACTGCCTGCAAAAAAATCGAGAACAAGATCGCCCGGTTTGGTTGAGATTTGCAGAAGGTGCTTGATGAGAGAAACTGGCTTGGGGTAGTCGAAAAAACCTTGCAAACCAAGATCTGACAAATCTTTTGCTCCTAACCTATTTTGAAAAGAATCAAGCCATAATTTTTCCGCTTGATATTTATTCTGATCTTCTTCTTTATTGTAATAAGATTTTCTAAAAATTGTCCCATTTTTATATTCAAGTAAGTGTTTATCATTGATAAATTTTGCTTTATTCCATAGCCATCTTCCATCTTCTTTCATGATTCTTCTCGGTAGAATTTCGACATATCCTTCCATCGATTCCAAACACATATCCTTGTTTTCTAAATTAACATAAATAGGATAATATAATTTTGGTCTTGCAACTCTTTTTCCATCCGCTCCAGAGTTTTGAAAACTTTTTAAAGTATATTCTCCATATTGATCTTGAAATTCATATTTTTCCTCTCCTGTAATTTTTTTGTTAAAATTTATATAATCAATATCTCTTGCATATATAAAAATATAATCATTTAATTTTTGCAATTCGTGGTTAGCTAATACACGAACATGCTCAGTTGTTTTTCTTTGAATCTGACCCACAAAATTTCTTTCCCCAAAAATCTCGTTCATCAAATGGCGAAGATTGTGCATTTCATGGTCGTCGATGCTAATAAAAATAACTCCGTCTTCTCGCAACAGCTCTCTGGCCGCCATAAGCCTTGGATACATAAACGAAAGCCATTTGGAGTGCTTTTTGCCATCATCTTTTTTAATGTAGTCGGCAAGTTGTTCGCCTGTGTTGGCATCAATTTCGCCAGTTGCCGTTAGGTATTTGTTAATATCAAGCTCGAATTTGTCGTTATAAACAAAATCGTTTCCTGTGTTGTAGGGCGGATCGATGTAAATGCATTTTACCATATTTTTATATGATTTTTTTAGCAATTTTAGCACTTGCAGGTTGTCGCCTTCGATGATTAAATTTTTTGTGGTAGCAAAATTTTTGCTTTTGGTTGGGTTAAATTGTAAAGTGCCATCAACATAGGTTGCATAAGCAAGCTCTCTGGCTTGTTGCTTGCCCGCCCAGTTAAAAGTAAATCTTTCTGTTGCAGGTTTGGCAAAATTATTGCTTAATACTTCTTGCAATTTTTCGGCAAGAAAATTGCCATCGATATCAAAGCAATCTGGCAAGATTTTTTTGATTGCCTCAATTTTTTCGTTTGGTTGATTGATTAGATCGTTATAAATATTGATTTTAGTCATAAATCATCGTGTTTGGTAGTTTTCTGATTGCCAAGGTTCTTTCGGATAGCATGGACTTGGTGATCTACTCGGTGTATTAGGATATAATTCTCTTGGAGTATTAGGCAATGAGGAAGCGGGCGAAACTGATACTTCTGCTTGCTTACTATGGTCTCTTGGTGAATAGCCTCTTGATGATCCGCTTGGTGTATTAGGCAATGAGGAAGCGGGCAAAACTGATACTTCTGCTTGCTTACTAGGGCCTCTTGGTGAATAGCCTCTTGGTGAATGGCCTCTTGATGATCCGCTTGGTGTATTAGGATATAATTGTTTTGGAGTA
>JBILTH010000135.1:0-3275 GCA_044371635.1 Rickettsiales bacterium | reverse complement strand
AATTTTAGCTATTTGTCTTATTATTATGTTAAGAACAATGCCTCTTGCACTTAATAATTAATTAATACCATTTTGGCTCTAAACAATTTTAGTTTATTTTCATATCTACTAAAGCTATAATTTATCTACAACCTATGGCAAAAAAGTATATTATGCCATTTTTTCATATTTACTTACAAAAAAAATTTAAAAAGAAATTTTGCAAATATTTTTTTCCTTACAATAAAACAGCCAATAAAACATCATTTTATACAAATATTAGCCAACAGTACCATTATTTTTGATAAACTAAGGTTAAAAAAACCTTATTTTCAACAAGTTAAATTCAAAAAGCTATACTTATGTAACAATGCCGAAAATCATACTAAAAAATATAAATTTATTTTGTTCTATCAATTTATCAAAAAAGTGAGTTGAGATTTAAAAAAACAAAATTTATCTAAAATTTTACTAAAAAATAATCGAGAGGAGGTATTTTTTAAAATTGTGTAGAGCTTTTTAATTTTAAATTTAATTTAAAATTAAAAAATGATTTTGTTTTTTGTACATTTAAAGATGAGATTTAATATTAGAATATATTTTTAGTTATGGGGATTGATGTTAAATAAGAAATTATTTTAGCATATAGGCTATTTAATTCGCTTTTCTGTACTTTTACATCTAAAAAACCTTCTTTGTTGAGTGGTATTTGATTTAAAATTTTACCATATTCATTAATATGGGCAGAAATACCAGTTCCAGCAACTCGCAACATTGGTTTTCTATATTCTATTGCTCGCATTTTAGCATGGGCCAAATGTTGATAAGGACCAATAGTGTTTCCAAACCAAGCATCGTTGGTGAGGTTAATTAAAATATCTGGGTTATTATTTTTATCAATAATTTTTGTGCTAAAAACTACTTCATAACAAATAAGAGGTGCAAAACTAAAATTTTTACCAAATAAAGTTTGTGGACCAATACCTTCTGAAAAGCTCATGGCATCGCCTGTGATTTTTTGCAACTCTTCACTTAACAATAAAAAATTGAAATATTTTTGCAGTGGTACGTATTCGCCAAAAGGCACTAAATGATGCTTATGATATAGTTGTGTTGTATGTTGATCTAGATTAAAAGCACTGTTAAAAATTTGCAAATCAGAGTTTTGATAATCAACATAAACCAAACCAGAAATTAAAGATCCTTGAGGTGGAATAGCACCAGTTAAGGTTTTTTGTAATTGTTCTTTATTTAAGCTCGACACAAGAAAAGGAAAAGCAGTTTCTGGCCATATCACGGCATCAAGATGATTGTTGTTTTTACTTAATTTTATGTGTTTATCAAGATTTTTAATTTTATCTTCTTCTTCCCATTTTTCAGATTGCGGTATATTGGCTTGTATCAAGCGAAATTGCCATATTGTATTGTTTTTAGGCATAGCCTGATTTAGACGCAAATATGAATATAGCAGACAAGTTGTTAGAATAAAAACAACAACACATAAATATTGCCAATGATCTTTATTTTTATGTTTTGTAAATATGACCCAAAAAGAAATACTGCAAAAACACAATATAAAGGTTAACCCATAAACCCCCCAAATATCTGCTGTTTGAGCGATATATGGCATTGATAAACTTACATAACCAAGTAAATTCCAAGCAAAACCGCTAAATAAAGTTGCTCTTAACAATTCGCTTGCTAGCCATAGCACACTAAATAATAATGTTTTTTGCCAAATATTGCAACTAATTTTGTTGTTCAATATAAAAAAAACCATAAATGACAAACCATAATAAACACTAAGTAAAGCTGGTATGAGAGTGATGGCAAAAGGTATAAGCCAAGCAAATTGCTTTGCATCAACTAAAAGAGAAGCAGAAATCCAATAAATACTACTAACAAAAAAGGCAAAAGCAAAAGAAAAACCTAACCAAAATGCTTGTTTTTTGTTTTTCGCCATATTTAAAAGAAAAAAAACATAACCAATAACAACAAAAACAATAGGCCAGCAATCAAAAGGAGAAAAAGCAAAAGTAAAAAGACAGCCAACAATAACAGCTTGTAAATTATGTGACAAATTTAATAAGGCAACAATTATGGGGTTGTTTTTGATTAATGAGATCATAACGATAATTATGTAATTGATCTTTTAAGAGTTGAAACTTAACTAGAATCTAGATTATAATTTATCGCTTTTAATAAATCTATATTTTTTTTAGTAAAATGAAACAAGAGCAAAAAATCATTATTATTTCAGGGCCGACCGCTTCGGGCAAATCTGCATTGGCAATTAAGTGGGCAAAACAATATGGTGGAGCAGTTATTAATGCTGATGCTTTACAAATTTATAACAGTCTACCAATTTTATCTTCTCAACCAAATTTAGTAGAGAGGCAAAATGTTTTACATTATCTTTATGGTAAGTTAGATTTTTGGCAACAATGCTCGGTGGCAACTTGGCTTGATTTAGTGAAAGAAAGTATTTTATTATGTTTTCAGCAAAATTTAGTGCCAATATTAGTTGGGGGAACTGGTATGTATTTATCAGCATTGCTTGATGGTATCAATTTTATTCCTGTCATAAAGGATCAATTTGTGCAACAAGCACAAAATTTATATCAAGAAATGGGGCAACAAAAATTTATTCAACAATTTGGTAATAATAAAATTATTGATAAACAAAAACTTATTCGTTATGCTTCAGTATATTTGCAAACTAACAAAACTATCGATTTTTGGCATCAACAAGAAAAAATAAAACTTTTTCCACAAGCAAAATTTATTCATTATACCATCACATTGCCTAGGCTAAAACTTTATGAAAATTGCAACTTAAGATTTTTACAATTCATTAACAACGGAGCAATTTTAGAAGTTGAAAAATTACAACAGCAAATTGTTGCTAATAATTATAATGTGATAAAAACTATTGGTTTTGCTGAAATATCTCAATATTTAGCAGGTAAAATAAGTTTAGAAACTGCCTGCAATTTAGCGAGTCAAAAAACTAGAAACTATGCTAAACGACAACTCACCTGGATCAACAATCGCTTTTCATCGGCAATTCCTTTGATTTTATAATGACAAATATTACAATATCACATCCTATCACTTGTGTTAGCACAACTAAAAAATCCAATAAAATTTTAAATCTAACAAAATATTTCTATACCATTTTGGCACTGTTGCATCCTAAATTGCAATTCGTTAAAAAATATTTTAATATTTTGTGTAATTATTTGTTGTATCAAACAATTGCAAAGCTAATTATTTTATATAGCTTTGCATCTTTT
>JBILTH010000136.1:0-3275 GCA_044371635.1 Rickettsiales bacterium | reverse complement strand
ATTTAGACAAAGCAAAATTAATAGTCAATAACTTATCTTTAAACAAACAATTTGGCGAAAAGGCAGATCTCAATTTTGCCATTGCGGTTGAAAATTATATCAATATTCACAATGTAAAACTTAACACCGCTTTTGGTAAGAAAAAATTAAATGGAGAAATGCAATTTACATATCAGCCTTTTTTTATACATAATTTATATTTTAGCAATCAAAATTCTGCCAAACAAAACTATACTTTTTTTTATAAACAAAACAACTCTTCTGCTCCAAAAATTATAAAACTTACTGGCAAATATTTTAACGTAAGTAATTTTCTTAATAATAATGCTGAATTTTTTAAAGACCTAAAATCAGAAAAGCAAAATGAATTACAAATTTCTATTTCTTTGCAGCAATTAGAATTGTTTAATAAAAAAAGTCTTTATAATGTTGTTGCCAATGCAAATTGTTTGTTGTGGTATTGTGATTATCTAAATATAAAGGCAGAAGAATTAAACAATAAAAATATCACGATAAAAACCGAAAATAATCAAAAAAACGACAATCAAATAAAAATTAAAATAGAAGATATCGCATATTTAGCCGATGCTTTTATAGCTAGCAATCATTTAGCAGAAGGCGGGGTGATGATTGATATTAAGCAAAGAAAAAGTGCAGATGGCATTAATTTATCTGGCAATCTTATTAATATAGGCAATATAGGTGTTTTTGATAATGAAAAAATTCAAAATTTAGCTAATGATCCATTAAAATCGCAAATCAAAAACAAAATATTTCAAAACAATAAAACCAATTTTAATAATATAAAAATTACTTTCGATCTAATAAAAACAATTGTTACCATCAATTCTTTCTTGGCAAATAATCTTATTATTGGCATTACCGCCAAAGGAAATATTAATCTGATTAATCAAGAAACTCAATTAAAAGGCTTGCTAATTCCTGGGTATGTAGTTAATAATTTATTTGGTTTAGGTAAAATTCCTGTTTTGGGTGAAATATTTAAGGGATTACTAATTGGCAATGATGGTGGAGGTGTTTTTGGCATTAAATATCAATATGTTAAAAATAAAAGCTATCCACAAGGAAAATTAGAAGTCAACAAAATTTCTGCTTTTGTACCAACCAGCATTCAAAATTTATTTGATTAATATTTTTTTAACTTTACAAATCATTGCTATTTTATAATTTTCGTTTGTTTTGACAAAAAAAACACTTGTTAATAAAAAAAATCAAAATAAAATTCTTCTTCAATATATTTAAATTTTTTTTATGCAAATTCTACTTTTTATTCAAATAATTGTTGCTTTCTTATTAATTTTTTTGGTTTTATTGCAAAAATCAGATGGTGATTCATTAAGTGGCATAGGTGGTGGATCTGGCGGATTAAACTCTGCTATATCTAAAAAATCTGGTATTTCTTTTTTAAACAAAATAACTTTTTTTTTAGTTGCTATTTTTCTAATCAATTGTTTAGTCTTGGCAAAAATAAGCAAATCGCAACATAATAAAATTTCTCAAGATTTACAAAAAGCAATCGAGCAACAACAAAATAATTCTACTAATAATAATCAAATTCCTACACTTTAATAGCCTATGAAAACCGCTCTATATCAAGCTCATATCAATCAATTAGCAAAAATGGTTTCTTTTGCTGGTTATGAAATGCCAATACAATATCCTCTTGGTATGCTTAAAGAACACGAATGGGTTCGCTCTGGTAATGTTGGAATTTTTGATGTTTCACATATGGGTCAATTTATGCTTAACGGCAATTCTGCTCAAGAATTTTTAAACTCTATCACTCCAACTGATTTTAGTTTATGCAAACCAATGCAGGCAAAATATACAGTTCTTACCAATAAAAAAGGTGGTATTATTGACGATCTCATCATTACCAAAATAAATAATAACGAGTTTTTTATTGTTTTAAATGCTGGTTGCAAAGAAAAAGATCATAGTTGGATTCGCAATAATCTTTATTCTGATTTAAATTTTTCCGAATTGAAACAAAACTCTTTAATTGCCGTGCAAGGAGAAAAAGCGGTAGAAGTTCTGTCTAGTTTAGTTGTTGGTGTTAATTTAACCGATTTATCCTATATGAATATGTGCTTTGCTACACTTAATAATGGCAATAAAATTATAATTAGTCGCACTGGCTATACAGGTGAAGATGGTTTTGAAATTAGTATTAACAATCAAGATGTGTTATATTTTTGGCAACAATTGTCAAGCAATAAGTTGGTTATGCCAATAGGATTAGGTGCTAGAGATTCTCTTCGATTAGAAATGGGCTATCCTCTTTATGGTTGCGATCTTAACGAAGATACTTCTCCCATAGAAGCAGGGCTTTCTTGGGTGGTAAGCAAAACTAATAATTCTTTTTTTGGCTCACAAATAATTTTACAACAAAAAAATCAAGGTGTTGCAAAAAAAAGACTAGGTGTTAAACTTTTAGATCGTGGTATTGCTCGAGAAGGCACTATTATCAAAAAAAATGGTCTATTAATTGGCACTTTAACTAGTGGCGGATTTTCTCCTACTATCAAAACTTCAATAGGTCAAGGCTATTTTCCTGCAAATTGCAATATTGGTGACAGTGTGGTGGCGGTGGTTCGAGAAAAAGAAATACCAGCTTTAATTACATCTTCAACTTTTATTGAAGCAAAAACTAAAGCTATTAAAAAACAATAAATTAATTTAATAATATGAAATTTACCAAAGATCATGAATGGATTAAAATAGAAGGAAATATCGCAACTATTGGTATCACACAATATGCGGCCGATGCATTGGGCGAATTGGTTTACGTTGAATTACCAAAAATTGGTAATTCTTATAATAAGGGTGCTGCTTTTGCAGTTGTTGAATCTTCTAAATCGGCAAGCGATGTTTATTTACCAATACAAGGTGAAATTATTGAAATTAACCAAAGTTTAATTGCAAATCCTGAATTAATTAATAATTCTCCTTATCTACAAGGCTGGATTGCTAAAGTTAAAATTATTGATCACAACGATTTAGTCAATACATTAGAAGAATCTGAATACAATCTTTATTTGCAAAAAAAATAATATGCTTTTCTTTAATAAAAAAACAGAAAAAACTATTAACGAATACAATAAAAATAACATTAGCCTTAAAGATAAAATATCCACCTCTGTTCAAAAAATCACTCAAGATGTTTCTGTGTCAATGAAATCAACAATTAGTGATTTATCTTTAATGCATCAAAAATCAAAAAATTTATTAAATACAAATTTTGAATTAGGTAT
>JBILTH010000159.1:0-3000 GCA_044371635.1 Rickettsiales bacterium | reverse complement strand
CTAGAGTAGATTTGCCAGTAGTGATTACATCTTCAATTACAATTATTTGTTGATTTGATTGTAAAGAAAAACCTCTTCGCAATTCAAATTTTCCATTAACTCTTTCACAAAACATTGCTACAGAATTGAGATGTTTGGCAGTTTCAAAACCAACAATAACCCCACCCATTGCAGGTGATACCACGGCAATATTTTGTGAAGAAGTGCTTTGTAAAGTAATGCCAACAGAAATTTTATATGCTAGTTGTTGACATATCTTTTCTGCCAAATGAGGATACATCAAAACTCTAGCAGATTGCAAATAGGTGTCAGAATGAAGACCAGAAGATAAAATAAAGTGACCTTTTAATATTGCTTGACAAGAATTAAAAATTTCTAATATTTCTTGATTATTATTTGAAATATTTGTTAACATTTTTTTGTTTAGCTAGTAATTTTTTTCTTGATTTTTAATCTTAATAGTTGGGCGAAAGTAGAAAGTTTATTAAAACGAAAATTGAGTAAAAAATTATCTATATCGCCATATTTATTGATAGTTCTTAAAGTAGAAGTTGCAATTGAAAGCTTAATATTAATACCTAAAGCTTTGCTAGGAAAAGACATTTGTTTTAGGTTTGGTAAAAATCTTCTACGATTTTTGCGATTAGAATGAGAAACTGTATTGCCACTTTGTGGTTTAACTGTAAGAATTTGACAAATTTTTGACATAAAGTTTTATTATGTAATGTTGGTATGTTGTTATTAAAATATAGTACAAATCGTTATAGGAATAATAAATAAAAAGATTTATAATTTAACTTTGGTTAGTTGTTTCACAAGTGGAATCTGAGGTTCCAGTAATTGCCTGATAAATACTAGGAGCACCAAAGATTGTTGCTATTGCTAAAGCAACACCTATCATAACTTTAATATCTATTTTACCTAATAAAAAACCAGCACCAACTGCCATAACCATAATTGAAGCAATAATTTTAACTGGTGTACCACCTAATATTTTAACACCTTTACAGAGAGTTATTGCAATTCCATTGTTGTTTTTTTGGTTTGGTGATACCGGCTGAAAGCCTTGTGCATTGGCAAAAAATGGTGATAATAAAAAAATACTAAACACCAAGAAAAATAAATAGGGTTTAACTCGAGAAAAAATGTTTAACATAAAAATATAAATTTAGTTTAAATTAAATAGCTTCATATCATCTTACAAACTAAAAAAATAATTGTCAATTTTTTTTTAGTAAATTTTTAACATAGCAATTTTATGTTGTTGCTTTTAAAAAATAAATAATATACTATAACGAAAGTTTCATTATTTATGAGACTTTTTAATTAATATCAATAAATTACCTATGAAAACCAATGCAAACTCTATTAAAATTGGCAATGTTCTTGAATTTCAAGGGCAATTATGGAAAGTATTAAAAAGAGAACATGTTAAGCCAGGTAAAGGTGGTGCCTATATTCAGGTTGAAATGAAAAATATTCAAACCAACAACAAAACCAACACTAGATTTGCTTCAAGCGAAGATGTTGATATTGCTTTTGTTGAGCAAAAAAACTTACTATTTCAATATTTTGAGCAAAATAATTTGGTCGCCATGGATATGGAAAGTTTTGAAACCTTCGATTTTCCAAAAACTCTACTAGGAGATGCTTTGCCTTTTTTAACAGAAGGAATGAATATTAGGATTGAATATTGCAATCAAAAACCAATCACTATTTTTTTACCTGAGCAGGTAAATGCCACAATAGCCCAAGCCGATGCAGTAGTTAAGGGGCAAACTGCTGCCGCTTCTTATAAGCCTGCAATTTTAGAAAACGGAGTAAAAATTATGGTTCCTCCTTTTGTTGAATCGGGCGAAGAGATAATTGTTAATACCATAGATTTTACCTATGTTAGCAGAGCAAAAGCATAATTATCTTTTTTATAAAATGAATGGTCTTGATAACGATTTTATTATTATTGATAATCGCTTCGATCATTATGATTTCTTATATCAACAAATCGATAAATTTTGTCAAAAACTTTGTTATCGTAAAAACATAGGTTGCGATCAATTAATTATTCTCAAACATAGTAAAATTGCTGATGTTGCCATTGATATTTTTAATCAAGATGGCTCAAAATCTGGTGCCTGTGGCAATGCAACCAGATGTGTCGCTTCGCTTATTTTTGATGAACAGCAATTGTTGCAAAAAGCAACAATTAATCAAATAATCACAATTGCAGTTGATGAAAAAATATTATCTTGTCAAAAACTAGATCAGCACAATATTGCAGTAAATATGGGTAACTTCACACTATTATATCAAAATCTAGTTTTATATCAACATAATTTTATGGCAATTGATGTTGGAAACCCTCATGCTGTTTGCTTTGTTGATCGACCTTTAAATGATAATATTTTTTATGATATTGGTTCTAGTGTAGAAAATAATTTACAATATTTTCCACAAAAAACTAATGTTGAATTTGCCCAAGTTATTAATCAAAATACTATTTCTGTGCGAGTTTGGGAAAGAGGGGTTGGCGAAACTTCTGCTTGTGGCTCTGGGGCTTGTGCAGTAGCGGTTGCAGGTATTATGCAAAAACTCGTTGATGATACTGAAATTAACATTATTTTTTCTGGTGGTAAATTAAAAATCAGTTGGGAAAATCAACAAAACATCATTATGACAGGAGGTTTTAAAAAAATTTTTACTGGTAATTTTGATGAAAATTTTTTTGTTTAAATGTTGATCTCTTAAGTAAAAAAAGAATTACAACCTTTTTTATTTATAATTTTCTATATAGATTTTTATCTCAAAATAGATAGAGCTAGATTTGAATAATACTGATATAGAATTTAGATGGGAAATGTTATTAGTATTGATTATAATAAAATACAATATGCTTGACAAAACAATATTTAATTCTATAATTATGTTTTTAATTGTTAATTATCGTTTCAAAATAGAAATTTTTAAATCTCACATTATTTTAATTTTTTTCTTAATTTTTAA
>JBILTH010000134.1:0-3293 GCA_044371635.1 Rickettsiales bacterium | reverse complement strand
TAAACTAGATTTAAAAATAACAACCAATGCCAAAGTTTAAATTTGTAAAGTCGTTGATTCTTTAAGTGTTATATCTTGTTTAGTTTTATTAAAATAAGTATATTTAATCTGTATTCTTAATGCAAGATGAGATAATACCAAATACCATTTCCACTAATTAAAACAATGCTATTATTTTTTTATGTTCTAATTCAATCTTTTTGGTTAAAGATATGAAGCTATATTTGAAATTATAAATGATATTTGATATAACATTCTGAGATGGATTGCTAAATTATTTCAAGCAGTTGTTTTAATTGCGGCAACACAAGTATATAATATAACTTGACAATATACTGATAATTCAATTAATAAGTGGATAAAAAAGTTGTTTTAGAAGCGATGAGAATAACTCTGAAAGCTTTAAATTGCCTCTAATGAATTATACCAACTATAAAATTTACATATATAACACAAACCCTACACAATCTTGATAATTTCTGGCTAATTACCTTCTTCCAAAAATAAATTTCTTGAGAATGTCAGGAGCTACGAAGTAACTCTGGGAGAGGAAAAAAATCAAAGAGCAAACTCAAATTCTAGTTTTGTTTACAATATTTATCACCTCCTTCTTCGAAGGCTTCGCCTTTGACATTAAAGTAGCATTATTTTATAATTAAACATTTTTTGGTTCTTGTTTGATAATAATTTTTCCTACTGCTTTAAAGCCATATAAAATAGCTATTCTTTCTAAAATTAAACTAGTGTTGTTTTCGATAAAAAATGCTATTGCTGAATTATAAGCACTGATGGTTAATTTAATTTCTTGTTTGTCGGAATTTAAACTTATCGATTTTGGTTGACAATATTGTTGATATTCTTTGCCTATAATTTTTTGCCAATTTTTGCTTAATTGATAAATGATAAAAAATTCTTGTTTGTTATGTTTAAGTTTATTTTTTAACAAATAATTTAAAGAATGTTCTAGTTTTTTCATGATTAAATTTGTATTAAGTCGATTTGATTTTGAAAATTATTAGGTAACATTGAATGACTAGTAGCGGTGAAAAATGCTGGTATTTGCAGATCGTAAATTTCTTTTAATAAATATTTTTTGTAATTATCATCGAGATGTGAAAATATTTCGTCAAACAATAAAATTGTTGGTCGTTTTTTATAGTATGTTGAAATTTTTGCCCGGGCTAAACTAATTGCTAACATAATTAATTTTTGCTCTCCTGTCGAACAAAATGAAGCAGAAATATTTTTTGCCAGAAATAAAGCAGAAAAATCTGCGGTATGAATGCCAAAATTAGTTTTACCTGAAATATTATCGAGTTGGCGATTGTTTTTTAGTTGTTGCTGATAAAATTTTTCTTTTTCTAAATTAGATTGATTGCTGATGTTTTGCTCTGTAAAATCTTTTATTTGCAAAATTACTTTAGGAAAAAAACTATGAAAAGTAGCCATAGATTTATTAAAAAAATCAACCGCTTCTTGTCTAGCAAAAGCAATAGCAATGGCAAGTTCGCTAATTTTTTTTTCAATAATATCAAGCCAAGAATTGTTATTTATTGATTTTTGTTGCAATATTAAAGATCTTTCTTTTACAAGTTTCTGATATTGACTTAAATAAGTTTGGTGTTGTAAATTAAGATCGAGCACAATTTTATCAAGATAGTCTCTTTTAGCTGTTTTTCCTAAAATAAATAATTGTTCTAGTTGCGGAGTGAGACAAATAAAATTTGGCAGATAATTTTTTAGATCGTTTTGCCTGCTGTTATTTTGATTGTGTTGATTAATTAACCAAGTTTTTTTGTTGCTATTTTTATCGAAGTTGATGGCAAGATTTTGATAATAAAAATTGTTAGCAAAATCGTTAGAAAAGTCAATAGAAACTTGCCAAAAATTAGCTTGAAAATTAATATTGTTATTTAACATTTCTATATTATTAGCTTGTCTTAAACCGTTATTTTTACCAAATAAACTTATTGCTTCTAATAAATTTGTTTTGCCAATGCCATTATTACCATAGATCAAAACTACCGATTGATGAAAAATAAATTTTTGTTGTGTAAAATTACGAAAATTATGTAAATTAATTTGTTTAATTATTTGTTGTTGCATTTTTTTTAAAAGATAAAAAAACCAAATAACAACCTAAAAACAGAGTTGGTAAGCATAAAATTTGTCCTAAAGTAAATATTTGCCATAAAAAACCGATTTGCTCATCTGGTTGTCGAAAAAATTCTACTACGAATCGAGCAATAGAATAGCCAATTAGAAATAATCCAGATAAAAATTTAGGTTTTTTTTGGGCAAAATAATTGTTTTTATAAAAAAAAGCAAAAAGCATTATGGTAAATAATAATAAACCCTCTAAAATTGCTTCATAAAGTTGGCTCGGATGCCTTGGTAAATTGTCTGTATAAGGAAAAATTACTCCAATAAAAGAATTACTTATTCTACCATATAATTCGCCGTTAATAAAATTAGCAACCCTACCAAAGAAAAGGCCAATAGGAGCAATTACAGCTAATCTATCAAAAAGCCAAAAACAAGGAAATAAATAAATTTTACTAAATAACAACATAGACACCGCAGAGCCAATTAAACCACCATGAAAAGACATGCCACCTTGCCAAACCTTTAAAATATCAAGAGGATTTTGCCAATAATATTGAGACTGATAAAATAAAACATAGCCCAATCTCCCTCCAACAATAATGCCAATAATGGCAAATAATAACCAATTTTCATAGGCTTTTTCATTAAGAACTAAAGATTTTTTATTGCAATATTTTATCCAATAATTAGTAATTAATAAACCAAAAACATAAGCCAAAGAATACCAACGTATATCTAATTGCAACCCAATAAGATTGACAGAAAAAAACACAGGATTAAAATTGTGAGTATAGGTAAACATAGTAAATCAACCAAAAGGATGTTGTTGATTATCGAAAGCTTTTGAGCCACAAAAATAGGCCCAAGTGCCTTTTAGAGCTTGTAAATGCTGTTTTTTTATGCTTTTTGTAAGTAAGTATTGTTTTAGGCATAAAAAAGAAAATTTTAATAACATTCTTACAGATCTCATTTTGGCAATAGTTTTACCCCAGATTTTTTCAGTGTAATAAAGTTTTGACCAGCCAAAACGATGCCAATAGGTTCTTTCAATTTCTGATAAACTAATATTGCCAGATTGCGAGCCTAGATGAAGAATTTTAGCACTTTTAATGATGGCAGTATTATAACCTTTTTTTACCACTCTTTTGCAAATTTCATTGTCTTCGCAGTAAAGAAAAAATCCTTCA
>JBILTH010000133.1:0-3296 GCA_044371635.1 Rickettsiales bacterium | reverse complement strand
TTGGTGGTAATAATAATTTTTAATATTCTTTTACCAATAGTTGCTTGCCAATTCGAACTATGAAAATAGATATTATAAACAGCTCCAATAACAATAAAAATAATTATTGCTATTAATAGTTGCCAAACAATAGAGTGTTGAGAAAAAAATTGAAAATATTCTGGGGTCATTTCTTTTATTTCACTACCAAATCTAGCAGCAAAATCTTGCCAAAAAACAACCATTTTTGGTTGTATGTAGATAATAACAATAAAAACACGTAGAGGCAAAATTAAGAAAAAATCAATCATAGTGGCAAATATTTTATTAATATTGGCAAATTGATTTTTTAACAAAGTGTATTGATTAAGATTTTGTAATAGTTTATGAAGCATAGTTTTTTTAATGTTGATAACCAGTTTTTTGATAAAAAATTTGTTTAGCATTGATTGCATTGTTATCAAATAACAAAACTTGAGGCTTTGTTTGTGATTTTGCAATAAACGAACCGATGCAACTACAATTTAATTGGATTTTTTTTAATAAATCAATTATTTTTTGTTTATTTTTTGGTTTAACAGCAAAAATTAATTGATAGTCGTCGCCACTTGCCAATAGGTTTAAAACATTATGTTGTGGGTTATTTGCTAAAAACTGTTTTGCACTTGCAGAAATAGGTATTTTATCAAAAAAAATATGAGCATCTAGATCAGAATTAGTGCAAATATGTTGTAAATCTGCCAATAAACCATCAGAAACATCAATAGCAGTATTGCTTAATTTTGATTTACTTAATTTTAAACCAAGATCGATCTGTGGAGTTGGAAAAAAATGTGCTTGCAATAAGTTTTTAGCATATATTGGTAATGTTTGTTTATTTTGCTTGCTTAATATTAATCCCAAGCCTGCATCACCAATATTGCCTGATACAAAAATTAAATCTTGCTCTTGAGCTTTATTGCGATGTAAAATATTTTTTGTAATGCCAAAAATAGTGATAGAGAAAACCAAAGAATCAGCAGAAACAGTGTCACCACCAATGAGATTAAGATTAAATTTTTTTTGTAAATCTGTTAAGGCTAAAACGAATTGTTGAAAAAAATTTTGATCTAAATTTTTATTTTTGCTAAAACCAAGCATATAATACAAGGGTTTAGCGCCACTTGCAGCAAGATCAGAAAGATTGGTAAGTAAAAGTTTAGAGGCAATTTTATAGCCACCATCTTGCCTTAAAAAATGCACATTTTCAACCATCATATCTTTGCTTACTACCAATTGAAAACCTTTTGGCACCGAAATTTTTGCCACATCATTTTGCAAATTATCAGCATTTTTATTGTTAACCAAAGGCAAAAAATATTGTTGTATTAAGTCGAATTCTTGCATAATTGTTTAATGATAAATATCATTTATCACTAGTTGAATTTTAGGAACATCAAACCAATAATTAATGTCAATACAACCAATAGCAGAAAAAGTTTTGTTTTTTTGATTCAATAAAAAACTACCTAAAGCATTTTCAGTTGAGCGAAAAGCGGTAGCATTTGCTTGGTTGTTAAAACCAAACGGTGTTTTGCTAGCAATATAACAAATAATATGATCTTGTTTTTTTCCAATTTTTTTAGCATTAATTTTATAGATATTGTGTAGCAAAAAAATTGGTTGAGGATTTCCCAAACCAAAAGGCTCTAACTTGTTTATTTCTTGTAATAAATCAATATTAACCATAGACCAATCAAGAGCAAAGTCATATTGATAAACCTTTTTATTTAAGCTATTTTGCAAAGATTTTTCTAGATTTTTGTTAAAAAATTGTTGCAGATCTTTAATTTTATTTGGCTCCACACTAAAACCTCCTGCCATTGCATGCCCGCCACCTTCGAGCAATAAGTTATGTACCTTCGCTTCTAATATTGCCCTACCAAAATCAACTGAAGCAACAGAACGACAAGAAGCTTTGGCTTTATTTTGATCGATAATAGTAATTACCGCCACTGGTTTATTGTAAAGATCTTTTAAACGCGAGGCAATTATGCCAATAATTCCTTGATGCCAATTATCACCAACTGCAAAAATAATGTTATCAAGATGAGAAAAACCTTTAGTTTTATTTTCGAGTTGCTGTATGGCTTCTTGCAAAATTTTATCTTCGAGGGTTTTTCTTTGTTCATTAAAATCATTTAATAATGTTGCTATTTTTTGAGCTTCATATTCGTTTTGACAAGTAAGCAGTTTTGAACCTAAATTAGCATTACCAACCCTTCCTCCAGCATTAATACGCGGACCAATAACAAAACCTAGACTATACACATTAGGTTTATTATTTAGTTTTACTACATCACAAATAGTTTTTAAGCCAAGATTTTGACGCTTTGCCAACACTTGCAGACCATGTTTTACAAAAGCTCGGTTGAGATCAACTAACGGCATAACATCGCATACTGTGCCTAAAGCAACTAAATCAAGCAAATTTAAAAGATTTGGCTCTACAATGGCATGTTGTGAAAAAAAGTTATTATCACGCAGTGTTTTATTGAGAGCAACTAAACACAAAAACACCACACCAGCGGCACATAAATTTTTATGAGAAAATGTCTCACCTACAGAATTTGGATTGATAACGGCAATTGCTTGTGGTTTTTCTAATGCTCCCAAATGATGATCGATCACAATAATATCGAGCCCAGCTTCTTTGGCCGCAAGCAATGGTGCAAAAGCCACAGTTCCACAATCAACCATAATAACTAAATCTGTGCCATTATTTTTAAGATTTAGCAAGGCATTTATATTGGGACCATATCCTTCTAAAATACGATCTGGAATATAAACATCAACCTCAAAATTTAAAGAGCGAAAAAACAATACTAAAATAGCAGAAGAGGTTGCTCCATCAACATCGTAATCGGCAAAAATAGTAATCTTTTTTTTGTTTAACAAGGCTTCATAAATATTTTGACAAGCAATATCAATGTTTTGTAAATCTTTAGGATCGGGCAAAGCATTTTTTATTTTTGGATTTAAAAAATTAAATACTTGTTGATGATTTATACCTCTTAAATAAAGTAGACTAGCTAAAACTTCAGATACTTGGCATTTTTGTTGCAGTGTAAGTACCTCTCGACTATCTAAAAAAGCTGGTTGCCAATTTTTAGATAGTAAAGAAAGATTATGATTTTTGATCACGATTTTGTTTTTTTGCTATGATATTTTTGCGATCTAGAATTATTAGACTTTCTGCTAAACGATAGAATAGTAAAAGAAGCTAAAATTAAAATAGCATTAATAAAAAATAGGGAAAAACCAAGTAAATATTGATT
>JBILTH010000132.1:0-3320 GCA_044371635.1 Rickettsiales bacterium | reverse complement strand
TTAACATTAATATATTATTAGCAAAAAAATTATAAGCACTAGTTTTGTAATTTTTTTTTAGTTATGTTTAATTGAAAATACAAAAAAATGCAACATTCTTTATATGAAACAGTCTTCATTGCTCGTCAAGATCTATCAACAGAAGATCTAGAAGCCTTGGTTGGTAAGTTTTCCAAAATTATCACCGATGAAAAAGGTAAAATCTCTTACGAATACTGGGGTCTTAGAAATTTAGCCTTCCCAATTAAAAAAAATACCAAAGGTCATTATGTTTTACTTAATATCACTGCAACAAAACAATCTGTTTCTGAATTAAAAAGAATAATGAGCTATAATGAAAATATCATTCGCTCCATTACTTTTGTTGTTAATTATCACTCTAAAGAATCTTCTCTTTGTGTTAATATAAAAGATCCTAATGCTAAAAAAGAGAAAAAAGAAGAAGGTAACAATCTCGATCTAATCTTATCTCAAATTCAATTCGAGGCATAAAACATGACTATCAACAACAATACAGTTCGAAATATCAACACTCACGAAAATGAAGATACTTTTTTAAGAGTTTCTTTAGTTAATCAAAGTGTATTTATACGCAAGAAAAAAACTTGCCCTCTAAAAAATTATCCTCTGTCTGAAATTAACTATAAAAATTTAAAATTACTTAATAAATTCTTATCTGAAAGAGGCAAAATAATACCAAGTCGTATCACTAATGTCGATCTTAAAAAGCAAAGAGCTATTGCTAAAGCAATAAAACAAGCTCGTAAATTGGCTCTAATTTCGCCAATCAAAAAAGATCCAAATTTTAATTAATAATATCTATGAAAATTATTCTTACCGCAAACTCTAAACTAGGAAAAATAGGTGATATTATTGTGGTCAAAAATGGTTATGCTAAAAATTTTCTTATTCCAAATGGCAAGGCTATTTGTTTAACTAAACAAAATCAAAAAACATTTGAAGAGCAAAAACATCTATACGAACAGAAAAACTCTAATTTTATAGATTTAGCAAATTCAATAAAAACAGTTTTAGAACAAAAAAATATTATCATTATCCAAAATGCTTCTGATGATGGTCATCTATATGGTTCTGTTAATTCTGCTTTAATCGCTAAAAAAATAAATGAAATTACCGAAAGTAATAAAATAGAAAGAAATAATATTATTTTACAAAAACCAATAAAAGAAATTGGTCTTTATCAAATAAACATCAATTTACATCCTGCTGTCGAAATTTTAGCAAAAGTTATTGTTTCGAGAAGCGAGTCAGAAGTTTCTTCTATATTAGCAACGGCATAAATATAATCGCAACATGATTATATTTCCTGCAATAGATATCAAAAACTCCCAATGTGTTAGGCTTGTTAAAGGAGACATGTCTTCTTCTACCGTTTTTAACCATTCTCCAGTTGAGCAAGCTATCTACTTTGAAAAATCTGGTTTTAAATTTTTGCATATTGTCGATCTAGATGGTGCAATTTCAGGGGAATCGGTTAATTTTTCTATCATCAAAGCAATATGCGAAGCTGTAAAAATACCTGTCCAAGTTGGTGGCGGTATTCGTTCACTAAAAGATATAGAAAAATTTTTATCAATAGGTGTTAATAGAGTGATACTTGGCACTGTTGCAATTAAAAATACACAACTAGTAATTGATGCTTGTAAAAAATTTCCAGGAAAAATTATTATTGCCATAGATTCAATAAAAGGTATTGTAGCAACTGATGGTTGGGTTAAAAGTAGCAAAATAAGAGACATTGATTTAGCAAAAAAATTTGAATATTGTGGTGCATCTGCTATTATTTATACCAATATCGAAAAAGATGGTACATTAAGTGGTCCCGATTATCTATCAACTCATAATATTGCCAAAAATTTACTAATACCTGTAATTATGTCTGGCGGTATCTCTTCTTTACAAGATATTAAACAGGCTCAAAAATATCAAAAAGATGGCATAATTGGTGTTATTGTTGGCAGGGCAATCTATGATAAAAAAATTGATATTAACGATTTAATTAATCAATTTGTTACATAAAAATAACTAATATCGCAAAATATTGTTAAATTCAACAATTAACTTATCATTTTATTTTTAGTTGCAATATAATCTCCTTCCCCAAAAATAAATTTCTTAAGGAAGGTAAGAGTTACTTTAATAGCTTTGGTAGGCAGTGCAATTAGTAGTGCTTAATGTAAAACGATAATCTTTATTTAATCGTGCTTAATGCAACGACTGGAAAATAAAAAAATATTAAATCTATACTTTTTATAATACAAAAAACTAAACCTAAAAAAATATGTCAAAACTACCAAAAATAGTACAAAAAAGTCCTTTTGCAATTGAAGTTGAGGCTGGTAAAAAATATTATTGGTGCTCTTGCGGTTTATCAGCAAAGCAACCTTTTTGCGATGGTGCTCATAAAGAATTTAAAAATCCAGACGGTTCTAGCATTATGAAATCTTTATCTTTCGTGGCAGAAAGAAATGAAACTCTATATTTTTGCGGTTGTAAAAATAGCTCTCATCCAATTTTATGCGACGGATCTCATGCAAAATTAACATCAAATAATGAGTAAAAATAAACAAAAATCTTTTAGCATGTTGTATTTATTACAATATTTTTTGCCTTATAAAAAAAAGGTAGTTTTAGCTATTCTTGCTTTATCTGTAACTGCTTTTATGGTGTTGTTTTTTGGTAAAGCCTTAAAATATCTCATAGATTATGGTTTTAATCACAACGATCCTCATCTTAATTCCATGATCATAATCTTTGTGTTAGCGGTTTTTGTGTTGGCGGTAGCGGGCTATTATCGTTCTTTTTTAATTAATTCTATCGCTGAAAACATTGTTAATGATATCAAACAAAAACTATATGCTCATATTTTAACTTTTTCTCCAGATTTCTTTATCAATACTAAAACAGGTGATATTATTTCTAGATTTACTGTTGATATAACTTTAATCTATAATGTTATTAGCAATACTATTTCGTTTTTTTTGCGCAATTTAGTATTGTTTATTGGTGGTTTAACATTTTTATTCTTAACTAATACCAAATTAAGTTTAGTGGCTTTTTTAATAATTTTGTTGGCAATTTTACCAATTATTTTTATTGGCAAAATGTTAAAAAAAGTTGCTTATCAAACACAAAATGCTATCGCCTCTGTTTCTGCACATATCGAAGAAAGTTTAAATGGCATTCAAACTATTCAGGCTTATTTATGCGAAGATCGTGAAATTGTTAATTTTAATCAACATAGCAACAATGCTTTAAAGTCTTCTCTAGAAAAAATACATCTTAAATCTTTATTAGTT
>JBILTH010000016.1:0-11600 GCA_044371635.1 Rickettsiales bacterium | reverse complement strand
TTTGAGATAAAAACTTTAAAAAACTATTACCTGTCTATCTATATAGCTAGAGGCTTTTTAAATTGTTTTAGTCAAAAAGATGGTGCTATATTTGGAATTATAAATGGGATTTGATATTACATAGTTAAAAAATCTTGCAAAATTAGACTTGCCGCAATGTCATCGTAGGCTTTTGATTTATTAACAATAAAAGTTCTTGCCGAAAAACTAGAAAGCCTTTCATCAAACATTAAAATATCTATATCTAATGTTGTTATTTTAACATAATGATCATAAAATTTAGAGGCAAAACATAATGCAAAATCTGCCATTTCGCCACAACTACCATTTGGCATTAAAGGCAAACCACAGATTAGAGCAAAAATATTATTTTCTTGCATAATTGAAATTATTTTATTAAAATCAATTATGTTGCTTTTTCGAGTAATAATAGTTTTAGGAATTGCAAATATTCTACCTTCATCGGTAGTGGCAATGCCAATTTTTTTTCTACCTAAATCGAGAGCCATTATTTTGGCTTTTGCTGGTAGTTTGCTTTTAAATTTTATTAAATCTATTTCTATCATTTTATGTCTAATATTAACGAATCACAAGTTGCAAAGGTGTTTAAACTGGCTAAAATAGCCACCGACGAAGCAGAAATAAAAAACTTCACCATACAAATAGATAGTGTTTTATCTTGGGTTGCCCAACTAAACAATCTTGATACTAGCCAAGTTGAACCACTTGGAAATGTTTTTGATGCTATTTTAAAACTTCATCAAGATAAAATCAACCAAGAAAATACTATTGAAGATGTATTTAGCAACACTAATCACAGTTTATACAACTATTTTACCGTTCCTAAAGTTATTGAATAAATTTATGAAAATCTTTACTCTATTATTTTTATTTTTCATGTCAACTGCCCATGTTTTTGCCAATGATTCTAATTTAGAAATTAATATCAAAATTAAAAATCATCAATTCGAACCTAATAAAATCAACCTTCCCGCCAATACTCCTTTTGTTTTAATAATCGAAAACCTCGATAAAACTATCGAAGAATTTGAAAGCGACGATCTTAAAAAAGAAAAGTTGGTCGGCTCTGGCAAAACCATCAAAATTCCTGTTGGTGCTCAAAAAGCTGGGCAATATAAATTTTATGGAGATTTTCATCAAAAAACCGCTCAAGGCATTATCGAAATTAAATGATCGATCTAAATTTTTATCAACAAAAAAATTTGTTTCTTAAAAAACACAACCTACTACGCAAACCAAAAACCTACCAATTTTCTATTAGTAATAAAGTTGTGGCTAAAAAACAACAACTTATTTCTTTTGCTTGCAACAATTATCTTGGCTTGGCATATCATAAACAAGTTTTAAAAACTGCTCAACAAGCACTTAATCTATATGGTTTAGGTGGTAGATCTTCTATTTTTGTTGCTGGCAAAAATAATATTTACAACAAACTACAACAACAGCTTTGTCAATATTATCAACAACAAGAGGCACTAATTTTTAGTAGCGGCTATTTAGCCTGCATGGGTGTAATTAGTGCTTTGGCAAACAAAAATAGCCTCATTATTGCCGATAAATTAATTCATAATTCTCTTTTAGAAGGAGCGAAACTTACACAAGCAACTTTAAAAAGATTTGCGCACAACAATTTAGAGCATTGCCAACAAATATTGCAACAATATAGAAATGATTTTTACAATTGCCTCATCATCACTGAAAGCATTTTTTCAATGGATGGAGACAGTCCAAACTTAACAGCACTAAAAAATCTTGCCACTAGTTTTAATTGCTTACTGATTATTGATAATGCTCATATTTTATATAATCAACCACATCTTTATAAAGATAATTGCCTGCATTTAGGCACTTTTTCAAAAAGTTTAGGTGGTTTAGGAGGATATGCAGTTGGCACAAAAGAAATTATTACCTATCTTGCCAATCATAGTAAAACCGCCATCTACACCACTGCTTTACCGCCTGCAATATTAGCGGGAGTAAATAAAGCTTTGAAAATTGCTAAAAAAGGTAATTTAGCTAAAAAAGCTCTAGAAAATGCCAAATATTTTTGCCAATTGATGCATATAAACTTTTTTGATTCTTGCATTGTGCCAATTATTATAGGTGACAGCAAAAAAACTCTACAACTCTCAAAAAAATTAGCTCAAGAAGGTTATTTAGTACCTGCTATCAGGCCACCAAGTGTTGAAAAAAACAAGGCAAGATTGAGAATTAGTTTTAATGTTAATCATCAAAAAAAAGATATCAAAAAACTAGCCAAAATATTATTAAAACACTTAAATTAAAGTAATCAAAACAAAAAAAGAAACAATTTTTTTATGGTGAGTCCGAGGCGATTCGAACGCCTGACCCACAGCTTAGAAGGCTGTTGCTCTATCCAGCTGAGCTACGGACTCATAAAAAATGGAGCGGGTGAAGGGACTCGAACCCTCGACACCAACCTTGGCAAGGTTGTACTCTACCACTGAGCTACACCCGCAAAAAACAGTAAATTATTTTTTGATGACAAAATTCTAAAACAAAAAAAATAATTTGCAAATACTAAAATAAAATTTTATAATTTAGGCAAAATATTTTCGCCAATCTATCAAAAAATCTTATGTTTAAAATCTATTTTATACTACTTTTATTTCTTACTTCTTGTGTTGAAACTGCAATAATTGGCGGGGGCAGTTTAGCAATTTTACATACTAGAGAAAAAACTTTTACCAACACACAATCTGATATTTCTATTGCAGCTACCATAGCAACAAAACTTGTTTTAAATAAACTAAAAATCCCAAATAATTTTGTCGATACCACCGTCTACGAAGGCAGGGTTTTACTTACAGGAGTTGTTGATAGCACAAATAAAGCTAAACTTGCCCAAGATTTGGCTTGGCAAGTTGAAGGAGTGCTCGAAGTAATTGATGAAATTCAAATATGTGAAAATTGCAAAATTGGAATCGCCAAAACCACACAAATGCTTACAGATGCCATAATTACCTCCGAAATTGAAAGTAAATTATTTTTAGCAAAAAGAATAAGAAGTTTTAATTTTACTGTTAACACTGTGCAAAAAACAGTTTATATCATAGGTATAGCATACAGTTTAGAAGAACAAAAACTTGTTTTAAAAATTGCCTCTAAAATTAAAGGAGTAAAAAAAGTAGTCAACCACATTATTTTAGCCGATGACCTTCGAAGACAACAATAATCAAGTAATAACTTTTGGTTGCAGACTTAATATTTTTGAAAGTGAAGCAATCAGAAAGGCTATAGTTGAATCTGCCCAAAAAAACTTAATTGTTTTTAACTCTTGTGCCGTAACTTCTAATGCCGAAGCCGAACTTCGTGCCGCCATAAGAAAAGCCAAAAAAAATAATCCACAAGCCACAATCATCATAACAGGTTGTGCCGCTCAAATTAATCCACAAAACTATGCTAAAATGTCAGAAGTGAGTTTAGTTTTAGGAAACACCGAAAAAAACAAGGCAGAGAGCTATATTTTAGACCATAAAATCAACATCAATAGTAGTTCCATAAATAAAGAAACAAAAACTGTTCAATCAACCGCCGATAAACTTTTTTTTTCTTCTCAAGCTCCAATTGCAAACAATTTATTGCCAAAAATTAAAGTTAACAACATTATGTCGGTTAAAGAAACTGCACCACAACTTGCGGTTTTTGGACTTAATCAAACTCGTTCTTTTCTTGAAATACAAAATGGTTGCAATCATCGTTGCACTTTTTGCATCATTCCTTATGGCAGGGGCAATAGTCGCTCGGTTGGAGTTGGCGAAATTATTAGCAATATTAAAGAATTAGTCAAAAAAGGCTATCAAGAAATTGTTTTAACAGGGGTTGATATTTCTGATTATGGCAAAGATCTGCCCTTGCCTACAAATCTTGCTTCACTTCTTAACAAAGTACTAAATTTAGTTCCAGAACTTCCTAGGCTACGCCTTTCTTCTGTTGATTTAGCCGAGCTAAATGACGATTTTTTAGAGGTACTAGCCAATCAGCCACGCTTAATGCCTTCACTACATTTGAGTTTGCAATCAGGCGACGACTTAATTTTAAAAAGAATGAAAAGAAGGCACCATCGCCAACAAATCATTGATTTTTGTCAAAAAGTGAGTCAAATAAGACCAAACATCACTTTTGGAGCCGACATTATTGCTGGCTTTCCTACCGAAACTAATCAAGCTTTTGAGAATTCTCTTGCCCTTATTTCTGAAATCAATTTAGTTTTTGCTCATATATTTCCTTTCTCGCCACGATTAGGCACACCCGCCGCTAAAATGCCACAGGTTGCCACAAAAATTATTAAAGAAAGAGCAAAAATATTAAGAGAAGCCACTGCTTTTCAGTTACATAAATTACTTGCTTTGCAGGTTGAAAAAACAATGCCAATTTTACTTGAAAAAAATAATTTTGGTCGCACAGAAAATTTTTTAGAAGTAAAAATTCTCAACAAAAATATACCAGCCAACACTTTGGTTATGGCAAAAATTATTGGCTATGAAAAAAATTATTTAACAGCATTATTAAGTTCCTAAATACCAACTTTCATGACTAAACACTATTTACAGCCAGTAAGAGGCACAAAAGATTTACACTCTCAAGATATTTTACAATTTAATCACATTATCGATATTGCCAAAAAACAAGCTAAATATTTTAGTTTTGAAGAATTGCAAACCCCTATTTTCGAATTTAGTGAAATTTTTCAGCAAAATTTAGGTGAATCTTCTGACATTATCAATAAAGAAGTTTATGCCTTTCTTGATCGTTCCAACCATTCTCTTACTTTACGCCCCGAATTTACTGCCAGTATAGCTAGATCTATGTTAAGCAATTCCGAATTATTACAAATCTTGCCACGTAAAATATTTTCTTATGGCCCACTATTTCGCTATGACAGACCTCAAAAAGGCAGACAAAGACAATTTCATCAAATTAATTACGAAATTTTTGGTTGCGATAGCATCTACACCGATGCCGAAATTATTTTGCTTGCCACCAATATTTTACAGAATTTAGGAGTGCTAAACGAAGTAAATTTACAAATTAATTCTCTTGGTTGCGATCAAACCAAAAAAAATTATAGTAAAGCTCTACATGCCTATTTTTCTGATTTTATTCATCAACTTTCTCCTGATTCGCAAAATCGTCTACATAGAAATCCACTCAGAATTCTAGATTCTAAAGATGAAATCGACTTATCTTTAATAGCTAAAGCACCGCAAATAGCTAATTTTTATAGCAATCAAGCTCAAGAAAAATTTCAACAACTTGTTACCTTTTTAACCAAATGCAACATTTCATACACCATAAATACAAAATTAGTAAGAGGGTTAGACTACTACACCTCTACTGTTTTTGAATTTGTGATGCAACATAATGGGGCACAAAACACTGTGCTTGCTGGAGGTAGATATGATAACTTAATTGCCAATATGAGTGGCAAAAAAGCCGTTTCAGCTATTGGGTTTGCTTCAGGCATAGAAAGATTGATGCTAATTAACCAATATCAAACACCTATCAGCAATAATATTGCAGTTTGCTATGTAGCAACAGAGCAACATGAAGCCTCTTTTCACTTGGCAAATCTATTACGTCAAAATAGTTTTACAGTTTTTATGCTCAACGAAGGGAACTTAACAAAGCAACTTAAATATGCCAACAACAAAAACTGTCAATTCGCCCTCATTTTAGGCGAAGATGAAATCAAAAATAACAATATTTTATGCAAAAATCTGCTTACTGCCCATCAAGAATTATTACTAACAAATGATATTATTAGTTTTTTAAAGCAAAACAATGCCTAACATCATAAGCATTGCCGATTTTACCGAATTTTTACTGTTTAATTCTAAACATGGTCATTACATCAATACCAATCCAATTGGCAAAAATGCAGATTTTATAACATCTCCAGAAATTTCTCCGCTTTTTGGCGAAATAATTGCCCTGTATTTGTTAAATTTATTTAGTTTTCAGCAAGAGCCGATTGTGTTGGTTGAAATGGGAGCTGGGCAAGGAACTTTGATGTTTGATATATTAAGCACCATTAAAAAACTTGCTAAACACAACAATTTAGCACAAAATTTTTGGCAGTCTTGTCAAGTTGTTATTATCGAAATCAGTCCCATCTTAACAAAAGTACAGCAACAAAAATTAGCAGAATTCAAAATCACTTGGCAAATTGATTTTGCAAGTTTTCTTGATTGTTATCAGCAAAAAATATTTTTTTTAAGCAACGAATTATTTGATTGCTTTCCTATCGATCAATATGTTAAAACAAAGCAAGGTTGGCAATTAAGATTAGTTTCTTTTGAAGGTAGTTTAGCAGATCATAATTTTTATAATGCACAGTTTGTATTAGCAGATTTTTGTTTTAAAAATCATAATTTTGTTTTGCAAATGTTAGGAGTAGAAATTGCTAACGAAGCACCGCTAAATGCAGTTTTTGAATATTCATCAAGAGCAAATATTTTTGCCACACAACTAGCCAAAACTCTTAATAAACAAGGAGGAATTGCCATTAATATAGACTATGGCTATGCACAATATGATTTTATCAATACTTTGCAAGCTATTAAAAACCAGCAAAAACAAAATTTTTTAACTTCTTGCCACAATTCTGATATCACTGCTTTAGTTGATTTTGTGCTATTGCAAAAAATTGCCAAACAACATAATTTGCAATGCTGTCTGCTAGAACAAGGACAGTTTTTACAAGAACTCGGCATTATTACTAGAGCCGAAATTTTACAAAAAAATCATCCTATGCAAGCAAAACAAATAACCCTCGATGTAGCAAGATTAATAGATCCAATGCAAATGGGAAGTTTATATAAAGTTCTTATTTGGTGGTAGAAATTATAAAATCATAAAATCAGCTTGCATTTATTATTTGTAGCAATTATAATTTGTAATTATTTTGTCATTCAAACTATTTTTAATCATTAAAAATGCTTGTTACTAAACATTACAGTAAAGCCTTGTTTAATTTAGCTTATCAGCAACAAGTTTTGCCCCAAGTAAAAGAACAATTAGCAGAATTAAATAAACTATTTACCATAAATTTACTTAACGATCTAAAAAATCCAACTCTAAATAAAGGTGCTTTATTAGTTGCTGTTAAAAAAATTATTGAAAAAGCAAGTTTTTTAACAATAATCAATAATTTTTTATTGGTTTTGACACACAACAAAAAACTTCACTTTTTACCAGAAATTGAAAAATCTTTTTTGCATCTTCACAATAAACACAATAATGTTTTGCAAATTGAAATTATTTCTGCCACAGGCAACATCAACACTCAAGAAATAATTAACATCATTAACAAAAAATTACCTTTGCAAAAATTCATTATTTCACAAACAAAAAATCCGCATATGTTAGCAGGTTTGCAAATTAAAATTGAAAACACAATTTTTGATGCTAGTCTTTCTCAAAATCTCGCCGAAATAAAACAATACCTTATTAATTCACTTAATTAATTTTTCATCATTATGTCTCTAGACACAAATCAAATTTATAGCATACTACACTCAAGTTTTAAAGATTATAATCAAAACACTCAATTAATTGAAACAGGCACAATTATAAAAGTTGGCGATGGCATTGCTTGGGCTTACGGTCTAAATTCTGTGCAAGCTGGCGAAATGGTTGAGTTTGATTCTGGAGTTAAAGGCATGGCACTTAATCTCGAAGAAGAATCTGTCGGCATTGTAATTTTTGGCGAAACCGCTTCAATTAAAGAAGGATCTATTGTTAAAAGAACAGGTAAAATTGTTGAAGTGCCAGTAGGAGAAGGATTATTAGGTAGAGTTGTTGATGGTTTAGGCAACCCAATTGATGGTAAAGGTTCTTTAAAAAATGTAGAATATCGCAAACTCGAAGTAAAAGCACCAGGTATTATTGCTAGACAATCAGTTTCTGAACCAATGCAAACAGGCATTAAAGCAATAGACACTCTCATTCCTATTGGCAGAGGTCAAAGAGAACTAATTATTGGCGATAGACAAACTGGCAAAACTGCTATCGTTATTGACACTTTCATTAATCAAGCTAAAGCTCATCAACAAAATAACGATAAACAAAAATTATTTTGCATCTATGTTGCAATTGGTCAAAAAAGATCAACCGTTGCCCAAATTGTTAAAACTTTACAAGATGCAGGGGCAATGTCTTATTCGGTAGTTGTTGCCGCCACCGCTTCTGAAGCATCAACCTTGCAATTTTTTGCCCCATATACTGGTTGTGCTATCGGCGAATATTTTCGTGATAATGGCAAACATGCACTTATTGCCTACGACGATCTTTCTAAACATGCCGTTGCCTACCGTGAAATGTCTTTACTATTAAGAAGACCTCCTGGTAGAGAAGCCTATCCAGGTGATGTTTTTTATATTCATTCTCGCTTACTTGAAAGAGCGGCAAAACTAGCCGATAATCTAGGTGGCGGATCACTTACTGCTTTGCCAATCATCGAAACACAAGCTGGAGATGTATCTGCATATATTCCTACCAATGTAATTTCTATTACTGATGGTCAAATTTTTTTAGAAACCGATTTATTTTATAAAGGTATCAAGCCAGCAGTAAATGTTGGTTTATCAGTTTCAAGAGTTGGTTCGGCAGCTCAAACTAAAGCAATGAAGCAAGTTGCAGGCACAATAAAACTCGATTTAGCTCAATTTCGCGAGCTAGAAGCCTTCTCTCAATTTGGCTCTGATCTCGATATTTCAACTCAAAAATTACTAGATAAAGGTAAAAAACTCACTGAACTACTAAAACAAAATCAATTTTCTCCTCTTGGTTTTGAAGAGCAAGTTGTGTCTATTTATGTTGGTGTTAAAGGCTATCTCGATAAAGTTGCCGTAAAAGATGTTAATAAATTCGAACAGCAATTTCTACAAAAAATCAAAACTGCTCATCCTGAAATTTTGCAATCTATTGCCAACGAACAAAAAATTACCGAATCAACAGAAACTCAACTAAAACAAATAATTGTCGATTTTCTCGAAATTTTTCTTAATCAAAAATCATAATAGCAAAATTTATTATGGCAAATCTTAAAACCCTAAAAAACAGAATTAAATCGGTAAAATCTACTCAAAAAATTACCAAAGCCATGAAATTGGTCGCCGCTTCGCGTTTAAAAAAAGCTAAGCATTTAGTTGAATCTTCTCGCTCTTATGCTAATAAATTAGCTCAATTAACTTCTGATTTGGCATCTAATATTGCAGTAAGAGGCACTTTACATCACGAATTTCCACTACTCACAGGCAAAGGACACAACAACACTCATCTCTTGGTTGTTATTTCTTCTGATCGAGGTTTATGTGGCGGTTTAAACACATCAACTGTTAAATTTGTTAAACAAACAGTTTTACAATTAATTAATCAAGGCAGAGAAGTTAAAATATTTTGTTTAGGAAAAAAAGCTTACGAACCTTTAAAAAATATTTTTGCTAAAAATATTATCGGTAGTCAGTTTGGCTTATTTAAAGGTGTCATAAACCTCGAAAATACTTGCCAAATTAGTGAAAAAATAATTCAATTATTTAACGATAATCAATTTGATATTTGCAGTGTTATTTATAGCAAATTTAAATCCACTCTGTGTCAAGAGCAAGTCATTCAACAAATAATTCCTGCTCCTATAAACTATCACAACCAAAAACAACTTGGCGAATCTCCAATAGAATATCTACCAAATCAAAAAGCTATTTTATCAGAATTATTACCCAAAAATATTGCTGTGCAATTCTATATTCAACTACTTGAAAATGTTGCATCTGAGCAAGGTGCCAGAATGTCTGCAATGGAGTCGGCATCTAACAATGCTGGTAAAATGATTAAAAATCTTTCTTTGGTTTATAATCGCACAAGACAAGCAAATATCACCAAAGAATTAATCGACATAATTTCAGGGGCGAACACTGTATGACAACAAAAGTTCGTTTCGCTCCATCTCCTACTGGTTTTTTACATGTTGGCAACATCAGAACCGCCATTATTAACTTTTTATTTGCCCAAAAAACTGGTGGCGAATTTTATTTACGTCTAGACGACACAGACACACAAAGAGTAAAAGATATCTATCGAAAAACAATTCTAGAAGATATGTCTTGGTTGCAATTAAATTATCAACAACTATTTAAACAATCAGATCGCCTCTCTTTCTATGAAACTGCCAAACAACAACTTCTTCAAAACAACAGGCTTTACGAATGCTTTGAAACAGAAGAAGAGTTAAATTTACAAAGAAAAACACAAATAGCTTCTGGCATAAGCCCCGTTTATAATCGAGCAAGTCTACAACTCACCTCTCAACAAAAAGCTGATCTTCGCAAAAAAGGTCTAAGACCTCATTATCGTTTTTTACTGAAAGATGAGCCAGTTTCTTGGCAAGATCAAATAAAAGGTAAAATTACCTACGAAGGCAGACATTTTTCTGATCCCGTTTTGCTTCGACAAGAAGATGAAACTGGTTTTGCAGTTCCTACCTATACTTTTTGCTCTGTAGTTGACGATATAAACTATAACATCACTCACATAATTAGAGGCGAAGATCATGTAACCAATACTGCCATTCAAATTCAAATTTTTGAAGCTTTAAATGCTACAGTGCCACTTTTTGCACATCTTGCTCTCATCAAAGCATCTGCTGGTAAAATTTCTAAAAGAGAAGGCGGGTTCGACATCAAAACCATGAGAGAAAATGGCTATGATCATCTAACAATTTTAGCTTTTTTAGCCCAAATTGGCACTTCTTGCCCAATTGCAACAATAAACAACATCGATCAATTGGTTGAAAATTTTAGCTTTAACAATTTCTCAAAATCTGCCACCAACTACGATCTAACCGAGCTTAATCAGTTTAATCATAAAATATTACAAAATCTTGATTTCGCCACCATCACAAATCGTCTTCGTAGCCTAAATATCAACAATATCACTCCACAATTATGGCAGGCTTGTCAAAAAAATATTACATTTCTAACCGAAATAAAAGAGTGGCAACAAATTTTTCACAATTCTAGTTTTTGTTATCCAAATCAAGAAAATGCTCATTTCTTACAACTGGCGGCTACCCTTTTGCCAAGTAACACAACACATCCAGATGCTTGGTCTATTTGGCTTAACAGCATAAAACAAGCAACCAACAAACAAGGAAAGGAAATTTTTCAACCTATCAGACTAGCTCTCACTGGCAAAGAACATGGTCCAGAACTAAAACACATTATCAATTTAATTTCTAGAGAACAAATAATTTTTCGTCTCACCATTAAATAAAATCATAAAAATAAATCAACAAGCCCCATAAAAAAAACTCAAAAATCATTTTATTTGCAAAAATTTACTAGAAATTAATTCTATCTAGTTAAATTTGCAGAATTGCTATGAGTATACACAATTTTAAAAAATATTTTCTCTCGATTATTTTTAGCAAAATTTTAGATAAATTTTGTTTTTTAAATTAAACTCACTTTCTTGATAAATTTATAGGAAAGATAAATTGTTCATTGGTTAATGAGGTTAAATTTTGTCAATCTTTTTTTTAAATAACTGCTAAAAAG
>JBILTH010000201.1:0-3330 GCA_044371635.1 Rickettsiales bacterium | reverse complement strand
AAAAAAAGTAGAAGTTCTGCAAACATATAGAAACGATGCTCTAGTTTCTCTTTTTATTTGGAACTTTGACGAAACCGTAATTAGTGTTCTTCCTCCGGGTCCAGTTCCTTATGCTGACCCAAATGAGCAATCTTCAGTAGGAGGAAATCTTAGTGACTTCATTGACAGTAAAGCAAAAAATACGAACTTGAATAATGGTGCTTATGCTGGAACTGATGAAGTGATGAATAAGCAACATACTTCACTTCGTAATGAGTATAAGAACTTCTATCTTTTTGTGAAAGGTGGAAACAACGAACTATCTCAGATTCGTAAAGAAACTATCTTTATCAATATGCTTCAGGGTCTGCATCCATTAGAAGCAGAACTTGTTTGCCTTGTGAAGGATAAAAAACTCTCAGATAAATATAAAGTATCTTGGGATATTGTCAAAGAAGCATACCCCGATATTGTTTGGGGTGGTCGTTCATGACACAAGTTGCGGAGAAAAAAATGTTAGAGTGGACACCAGAAGAAAAGAAAGAACTTCCTTCTAGATATGGTTGTGATCTTTTGTTTGAAAGAACAACTCTGCAACAAATTAAAGATCCATCTTTACCTTCTGATGCTTACATTGTTACCTATCAAGTAAATGGAGAAACCTTTATAGATCTCTGTAGAGGTAAAAAAGTAAATATTTTTGATATGTACTATGATAAGTTTGGATCAGGAACAGTCCAACGAATTGACTGGGGATATGGTAGAGTTAATCCCAGACTTTGGGGAAGCAAAAAGGCATCAGAAGGAAAGAAAAGAAAATGAGTCAAGGTTTTGATAATAAAGTCAAAGTGGTTATAAATGAAGATGGCGTTGATAAACTACTTAAAGACTATAAAAAAATTAAAAAATATATGAAATCTTCCCTTTATGAAATAAAGAAGATTGATGGAACAGAAAAAGTTGTGTCGGAACTTTTAAACGAATATTACGATAATCCAATCGAATAAATGGGTAAGCATTTCTTATTAAACCTTTATGGATGCTCGTCAGTTCTACTAAACGACGAGCATTTTCTTATTGATCTGATGGAAAACGCCGCTGTTGCATCAGGAGCAACTGTACTAAAAACAGTATCTCATAAGTTTGATCCTCAAGGCATTACCGCTATATGTCTACTATCTGAAAGTCATATTAGTATTCATAGTTGGCCAGAGGAAGGAAAGGCGAGCCTGGATGTTTATACATGTGGGTCTGCAAATCCGAAGATTGGTTGCGATATAATTATCGCTCAACTTAATCCAACTGAATATAAATTAAACTACATTCAGAGATAATTGGTATAAAAAGATACAGTTCTACTTGACTAACTATGATAGGAGTAATATGATACCCCTATCGTTGACTGGGAAACCAGCGGAAGTATCCAATAGGAGAAGCAACGCACCTTATACCCCATAGTAAAGGAGCAACCCTATGAAAATTTCTTTCGTTCAATACCTAAAAAATAAGAAAACAAAGCAAGTCAAACTTCATGGCGCAAAACTAAATATGGCTAAAAAGCCTCAAGTAGCGTGATTGAAGATTATTACCACGAGAAAGATCCTGATAATAGAAAACCTGCTTGTTATCTTTTGACATACCGTGGATGTAAATACTGGCACTGCTATGAAATCCATTTAGTGGAATGGTTTGAAAAGACCTTTAAACTGGAAAGGGAGGATTGACTTCCTCCCTTTTTTTGTGTAGAATGCATGGAGATAGTTTGAGGACATGAATCCAGAAAAAGTAAAATTAATCATACACAATCTTGAAGTTCTTTTAGAATCTTTAAAACAAGAAATTCAAGAACCACTTAAATGTGAGTATGAAGAAATAGTTCCATACATAGAGGAAGAAGATGTTGATGAGTATTATGTAGAGGAAGAAGAGTATGTATGAAGAATTGACTGCATTTGAGAGAGCACTTGCCAGATTTGGAGACAAATGTGCTCTTATTGCTGGAATGGAAATAGCAGATAAAATTTCCCCAGAAGAAGCATATCAGCAAATTAAAGATATGTATAAAGAACTTAAAAAACTTCGCAAAAAAGAAAAAGATACTTGGGAGACCGAAAATCAATGAGACCAATTAAAGCAAAAGACCTTCTAGAACTTGATAAGAGATTGCAAGTTGTAAAACTCCAATGCTACCCTCTGCCTGAGCAAGTCATCTATCAGGCAGCGAAGTGTGACTACTCTGAGACGCCCATTCACGAGCAGGACATCCCAGCACCCTCTAAGTGCGGAGAATGGATCGTAGAGCGCCTCCTGAGCAACGATAAGGGGCACTGGGGACCACTGGAGCATCCAGGCATCACCTTCTCTGTTGCAGGGTATGTACACAGCGTTATGGTGCAGGCAAGGACTCACCGTGTTGGTATCACATTCGATGTTCAATCTCAACGCTATACTGGCAAGCGTGTGGTTCAGGTTGCAAAGGATGAATTAAGTCCAGAGGATGTTTTCTATGTTCGTCCTCCTGGTTATTATACAAATCGTTATGGTAAGAAGTATGAATGGACTCTTGCTGACTATAATGATGAACTAGATTTCATTTATGAAGGATGTAAGCGTTATGCCTCAAAATATGAAAAAGGAATGTGTGAGGAGCACATTAGGGATTATCTTGCACAAGCAATTCGTCAGAACTTTGTGGTTTCTCTTAATCTACGCTCTGTTCTTCATCTTCTGGATCTTAGAGCAAAGATGGACGCCCAATTAGAAATTCAAGCATTTACTGAACAAATTTCTCCACTTGTTAAAGAATGGGCACCTAATGTTTGGAACTATTATGAGGAGAAGAGGTTACACAAAGCACGTTTATCCCCTTAAGGTATTATGAAATCTTGGTGTATCAAAGACCATCTTACAGGTCATGTATTTAAAATACTACTAACTGAAGAAGAACTTCAACATTTTCTCAAAGAGAATCCAGACATGGATGAGTGCATTGATTGTGTTGAATGTGATGATGCCAGTAGTATTACATTAGAATAAATATCCTTATATAAAATGGAGGTTTAATTTTGCCAACATACCCAGTCATAAACAAAGTCACTGGTGAACAAAAAGAAGTTACGATGAGTGTTCACGAGTGGGATAAATGGAAGGAAGAAAACAGTGAGTGGACAAGGGATTGGTCTGATCCATCTACTTGTCCCGCCAGTGCGGAAATAGGAGAATGGAAAGATAGGTTAGTTAAAAAGCACCCAGGATGGAACGAAATTCTGGATAAAAGTTCTCGTGCTCCTGGATCAAGAGTTAAAAAAATATAAAATGAATTAGATAGAGCAAAAAGTTGTGGGTGCAAAC
>JBILTH010000214.1:0-3338 GCA_044371635.1 Rickettsiales bacterium | reverse complement strand
ATTTTACATTTATTGCGTTCATCTTTCACTAATTCAACAAGCTGTTTTAAACCTTCTAGATCAGGTTTTGGTTCTAAACCTTTTGTTAAGGCTGTTATAATAATTTCACATTTATTGCCTTCCTTTGTCTCTAATTCAACAAGCTGTTTTAAACCTTTTAGATCAAGTTGTGGTTCTAAACCTTGTGTTAAGGCTGTTGTAATAATGTCACATTTATAGCCTTCATTTTTCATTAATTTAACAAGCTGTTTTAAACCTTCTAGATCAAGTTTTGGTTCTAAACCTTGTTGTGTTAAGGCTGTTTTGATAATGTAAAATTTATTGCCTTCATCTGTCATTAATTCAACAAGCTGTTTTAAACCTTCTAGATCAAGTTTTGGTTCTAAAACTTGTTGTGTTAAGGCTGTTCTAATAATTTTATATTTATTGCGTTCATCTGTCATTAATTCAACAAGTTGGTTTAAACCTTCTAGATCAAGTTGTGGTTCTAAACCTTGTGTTAAGGCTGTTCTAATGATTTCACATTTATTGCCTTCATCTGTCATTAATTCAACAAGTTGTTTTAAACCTTCTAGATCAAGTTTTGGTTCTAAAACTTGTTGTGTTAAGGCTGTTGCAATAATGTGACATTTATTGCCTTCATTTTTCATTAATTTAACAAGCTGTTTTAAACCTTCTAGATCAGGTTTTGGTTCTAAACCTTGTGTTAAGGCTGTTATAATAATTTTACATTGATTGCCTTCATCTGTCACTAATTCAACAAGCTGTTTTAAACCTTCTAGATCAGGTTGTGGTTCTAAACCTTGTTGTGTTAAGGCTGTTGTCATAATTTCACATTGATTGCCTTCATTTTTCATTAATTTAACAAGCTGTTTTAAACCTTCTAGATCAGGTTTTGGTTCTAAACCTTGTGTTAAGGCTGTTCTAATAATTTTATATTTATTATCTTCATCTGTCACTAATTTAACAAGTTGTTTTAAACCTTCTAGATCAGGTTGTGATTCTAAACCTTGTGTTAAGGCTGTTCTAATAATTTGATATTTATTATCTTCATCTGTCACTAATTTAACAAGCTGTTTTAAACCTTCTAGATCAGGTTGTGATTCTAAACCTTGTGTTAAGGCTGTTCTAATAATTTTATATTTATTATCTTCATCTGTCACTAATTTAACAAGTTGCGCTAAATTACCTTGATTAAATTTTTTTTCTAAACCTTTTTTTAAGGCTTCTTCAATCATTTCAGTTCTCTTATCAACAAATCCAAAAAAACTTTTAAAATATATAATGGGTCTGAATCTGTTATCATTACTTGGTTTAGCAAGATTTATTAAAACTTCTGGACTAAATCTTTCTACTAAACCTTTTTTTAAAAGGTTTGTGATCATTACATATTTCTCATCATCTTTTTTTACTGATTTAGCAAACTCTTCTAAGCATGTTGAATTAAGTTTTGATGATCCTTCTTCGTAATATGGATATTGTGCAAGGCAATATCGATATTGTGCAAGAATAATTTCAGATTTCTTACTAGGGTCTTCTATTAATTCAGCAAGACTATATAAATCTTGTATATTAAATTGTGCTACTAGCTTTTCTTTGAAAGCTTGTTTGATAATTTGATACTTACTTTTATCATCTGTCAGTAATTTAACAATACTTATTAAATTTTGTGGAGTAATTTGTGTTATTATACGAGTACATAGTACATTTTGTTTGATAATTTCATGCCTTGTTTTATCATCTTTCACTAATTTAGCAAGATTTATTAAAGTGTGCGAACTAATTTCTTTTACTAAACCTTCTTTTGGGTCGAGAATTTCTGTAATTATTTTATCTGTCTCTTTATTATCTCCTGCTAATCCATAATCATTAAGATCTGTATCATTTCCCGGTGTGAAGCCTTTTTGTAAAGCTTGTATAAACATGAAACATTTATACTCAGGTTTTGTAAATAATGCGGCAAGACCTATGAAAAATTCTTTTGTTAGTTTGAAACTCTCTATTTTCTCTCTTTCTATTAAAGCTTGTGTGATTATTCTAAAATTCTCATCATCATTGTTTTGTGACAATCCAAAAGAACTTAAATTTATAGCAGTTTCTGGTTTTAAGCCTTTGTTTAAAGCTTCTTCTGGTTTTAAGACTTTGTTTAAAGCTTCTATCAATATTTTAACTTTATGTTTTGTATCTCCTCCTATTGATTCAACAAGAGTTTCTAATTGTGAGATATCAAAATTTGTTATCAAATTTTGTTGCAAGGCTAATGTGATGATTTCATATTTTTGATCTTCACTCTTCACTAATTCAACAAGAGTTTTTAATTGTGAGATATCAAAATTTGTTATCAAATTTTGTTGCAAGGCTAATGTGATGATTTCATATTTTTGATCTTGTCTCTTCGCTAATTCAACAAGAGTTTTTAATTGTGAGATATCAAAATTTCTTATCAAACCTTCTTGCAATTTTTGCAAGGCTAATGTGATGATTTCATATTTGCTATAATTATCCACTACTAATTCAACAAGAGTTTTTAATTGTGAGATATCAAAATTTGTTATCAAACCTTCTTGCAATTTTTGCAAGGCTAATGTGATGATTTGATATTTTTTATAATTATCCACTACTAATCCAACAAGAGTTTCTAATTGTGAGATAACAAGACTTTTTATCAAATTTTGTTGCAAGGCTAATGCGATGATTTTATATTTGTCATGATTACTTTCTACTAATCCAACAAGAGTTTCTAATTGTGAGATAACAAGACCCTCTTCAGCTATCGGTTCAGGTGCCGTTTCCAAATCCCTATCTTCTAATTGTAAGATAACAAGACCCTCTTCAGCTATCGGTTCAGGTGCCGTTTCCAAATCTCTATCTTCTAATTGTAAGATAACAAGACCCTCTTCAGCTATCGGTTCAGGTTGTGAGATAGTAAGATCGGCTTTCAAGAAATGTTGCAAGGTTAAGCTGATGATTTCATATTTTTTATCATGATTGACTAATGTAAGAAGAGTTTTTAATTGTTCAATGCCAAGCGCTGTTTTTAGATCTCCTATTTCTAAAGCTTCTTTGATGATTTCATATTTTGTATCTTGACTCTCCACTAATGTAAGAATAGTTTCTAATTGCATGATATTAAAACCTGTTATCAAACCTATGGAATTTGAGAAGATTTTAGCTTTATAAATATCTTTTTCATAATGATAATAACTCTTATCAACCGCCAATTGAAAAAGAATTTCTAATTGTTCAAGATTAAGGCTTTTTATACCATATTGTTGAAATTTTGATTTTAAATGATCATCTCTTATGACTATATTAAAAGCAGTATCTTCAAGAGTTTT
>JBILTH010000131.1:0-3376 GCA_044371635.1 Rickettsiales bacterium | reverse complement strand
GTTAAAAACTTTTAAAATTCCCCTGCCTATATCAATATAAAGGTAATAAAAGGTAATCGTTTTTTAAAGTTTTTATCTCAAAAACATTTCGTTACAATGTGAATTAAAAAGTGGAAATGGTATAACTTATTTTTTATGTCTAATAAATTTGTTTATTCTTTTGGCGATGGCATGGCAGAAGGCGATGCATCAATGAAAAATCTTCTTGGGGGCAAGGGTGCTAATTTAGCAGAAATGTCAAAAATGGGTCTACCTGTACCTTTGGGCTTCACCATCACTACCGATGTTTGCACTTCTTTTTATAACAACAACCGTAAATTTCCTAAAAATTTAGAGCAACAAGTTGAGTTGGCAATAAAAAACCTGCAACAAGCAATCAATAGAAATCAAAAAGATAGCTTTTTGCAATTTGGTAGCGAAACTAATCCATTGCTTTTTTCAGTTCGATCTGGTGCACGAGCTTCTATGCCTGGCATGATGGACACTATCTTAAATTTAGGTTTAAACGACAAAACTGTTCTTGGCTTGGCTCAAAATAGCAATAATCCACGTTTTGCTTTTGATTCTTATCGCAGATTCATTCAAATGTATGCTTCTGTTGTGCTTGAAATAGATCATCATCATTTTGAAGCTATTTTACAAGAAAAAAAAGAAGAATATTCTTTAATTGCCGACACTCAACTCACTACACAACATTTGCAAGAAATAGTTCTTCTTTATCAAAAAGAAGTTTTAAAATACACCGGTAAATCTTTTCCACAAAATGTTTATGAGCAACTTTGGGGAGCGATTAAGGCAGTGTTCAATTCTTGGATGAACGATCGCGCTATCACCTATCGCTCTTTACATAATATTCCTGCTAGTTGGGGCACTGCAGTTAATGTGCAAGCAATGGTTTTTGGTAATTTAGGTGAAACTTCGGCAACTGGTGTGGCATTTACCCGCAATCCATCTACTGGCTGTAACGATTTATATGGCGAATATCTCATTAATGCTCAAGGCGAAGATGTGGTTGCAGGAATTCGAACTCCACAATCAATCACCATTGCTGGTAAAAAAAGCCTTGGCTCGGTCTTACCCGCCATGCAAGAAACCATGCCCACAGTTTTTGCTGAATTAGTTACATTATGCGCAGTGCTAGAAAAAAGATATCAAGATATGCAAGATATCGAATTTACCATTCAAAACAACAAACTTTGGTTATTGCAAACTAGAAACGGCAAAAGAACCGCTCAATCTGCCATAAAAATTGCTGTCGACATGGTAAGAGAAGGAGTTATAACCAAAGAACAAGCTTTATTAAGGCTCGATCCTGCAAGTCTCGATCAACTTTTGCATCCAACCCTCGATCCAAAAGCAAAAATGCAAGTTTTAACCAAAGGCTTGCCCGCTTCACCTGGTGCCGCTTCTGGAATTGTGGTTTTTTCTTCACAAACTGCCGAAAAAAGAGTTGAAAATGGCGAGAAAGTAATTTTAGTACGTATCGAAACTAGCCCCGAAGATATTAAAGGTATGCATGTTTCGCAAGGCATTTTAACCGCGCGTGGTGGCATGACATCTCATGCGGCAGTAGTGGCAAGAGGTATGGGAACTCCTTGTGTTTCTGGGGCAAATAATTTACACATCGAATACGAAAAAAAGTATTTTACTATTGGCAAAAATCAGGTTCATGAGGGTGAAATCATAACCATTAACGGTTCAAACGGCGATGTGATTTTGGGATTAGTGCCAACTTTACAACCACAACTATCTGGCGAATTTCAAACCATAATGTCTTGGGCCGACGAAATTCGACAATTAAAAGTACGCACAAATGCCGAAACTCCTCTTGATTGCCAAACTGCTCGAAATTTTGGTGCCGAAGGTGTTGGTCTGTGCCGAACCGAGCATATGTTTTTTAATGAAGATCGCATTATTGCGGTAAGGCAAATGATTTTAGCCGAAACTATAGAAAAAAGAAAAGAAGCGCTCGAAAAAATTTTGCCAATGCAAAGACAAGATTTTCTGGAAATCTTTAAAATTATGAGCGGTCTACCTGTAACCATAAGATTGCTTGATCCACCACTACACGAATTTTTACCTCATAAAGATCATGAAATTATTGAATTAGCCAACATTTTAAAGGTTGAAACTTCTTATATCAAACAACGAAATCATCAATTACAAGAACACAACCCAATGCTAGGGCATAGAGGTTGCAGATTAGGTATTTCTTATCCCGAAATTTACCAAATGCAAGCAAGAGCAATTTTTGAAGCGGCAGTTTTGGCACAAAAACAACATAATTCCAATGTATTGCTAGAAGTTATGGTGCCTTTAGTTTCAACTTATAAAGAAATTCAAATTATCAAAGATCTCATTATCAACATAGCCAAGCAGGTTGAAAGAGAAAGCGAAATTAATATTTCTTATTTGATAGGCACAATGATAGAGCTACCAAGAGCAGCGCTTATTGCCAATCAAATCGCTAAAGAAGCCGAATTTTTTAGCTTTGGCACAAACGATCTCACTCAAACCACTTTTGGGCTTTCTCGAGATGATGCAGGTAATTTTTTAGGACATTATCAAAAAGACAACATTTTAACAACCGATCCCTTTGCCGAGCTTGATTGTGAAGGAGTGGGGGAGCTTATTAAAATTGCTAGTGAAAAAGGTAAGCAAACTCGACCAAGCATCAAACTTGGTATTTGTGGCGAACACGGTGGCAACCCTGCTTCTATTGAATTTTGTCAACAAGTTGGCTTAAATTATGTATCTTGTTCTCCTTATCGAGTGCCAATTGCCAAACTTGCGGCCGCACAAGCAGTTTTAAAACAGCAAAAAATTTAAAAAATATCTATATAAATTGCTATTAATTTATAATGCTATTGATAATATTTTTGGTCCTAAACAATTCTAATTTATTTTTCACATCTACTAAAGCTATAATTTATCTACATAAAACTATAACAAAACAAGTATATAAAACATTCCCATATTTACTTACAAAAAAATTTAAAAAGAAATTTTGCAAATATTTTTTCCTTATAATAAAACCACTAATAAAACAGCCAATAAAACCACTAATAAAACATAAGTTTATACAAATATTAGTGTAAAATACAATCAACAAAATTTTCGATAAATTCGCTTACAAAAGATTTTTCTTGCTCACACAGATTTCTATCTTAGAGTACAGTTGCATCCCAAATTTATTTTATTTGCCATTTTTGGTATAAATTTCAGCTATTTTTAGCCTAATATTAAACAACTCATACTAATTTAGTTTTCTAATTGTATCATTAATATTATGTAATAAATAATTCTACTTCGAGGTTATTTGTTAACTTCTATTGGTCTTAATTTATGAACAAGATTATTGAATTGAAAGAAGTAT
>JBILTH010000130.1:0-3389 GCA_044371635.1 Rickettsiales bacterium | reverse complement strand
TGCCATTAAGTGTTGTTTTGATTGTTAAAAATGATATTTTAATGTGAATTAAATGTTTAAATTTTATTAGAAATTATATAAATATCTTGTTTGATTTGTTCTTGCAAATCTAAAATAGAATTAAATTTATGTTCTGGGCGTAAAAAATCAATAAACTCAACTTCTGCTTGTTGATTATAAATATTTTGTTGCCAATTAAACAAGTGAGTTTCAAAAATTGGCTCTTGATTATTATTTATTGTTGGCTTGATGCCGAAATTAGTAATTGAGGGTAGAACAATTTTTTGCTGTTGAAAAACGAAGCTAGTTTGAGTTTGATAAACTCCAAATTTTGGCCAAATAATGTTGTGATTTGGCTTGATATTTATGGTTGGAAAGCCAATTTTTCTTGCTAGTTTTTGTCCTGATAAAATTTTGCCATTAATACTAAATTGTCTAGTTAAAATTTGATTAGCATTTTTTATTTTACCTTCTGTAATAAGTTGACGAATTAAGCTCGATGAACATATTTCTTGTTTTTGTTTTTGACATTCTATTTTTTGCACACAAATGTTATATTGCATTAAGCTTTCGATGTTGCCAAGTTTATTTTTGCCAAAAGTAAAGTCGTAGCCAACAATCATAGTTTTAGCTTGACAATATTGTAACAAAATTTTTTCAATAAAACTATAATGTGATAAATTGGCAAAATGATGATTGAAAGGCAAAAGAATGATATAATCTAAATTAAATTGTTGTAAAGTAGCGATTTTTTGCTTAAAAGTATGAAGTAAAAAATTTTTTTTCTGCTTAAAAAATAGCATCGGATGTGGCAAAAAAGTGAGAAGACCAGTAGCTAAATTGTGTTTTTTTGCAGTTTCTTTTAATTGCAAAATAATTTGTTGATGACCAAAATGCACTCCGTCAAAATTGCCAATTGTTAGGCATAAAGGTTGTTTAATTTGAGTTGGTTGAGCATTAAAACGTATAACATTCATTTTTGGTTTTTTATATTGTTGATAGCACTATAGCGATAACCATAAAAAACATAAATTAAAATACCGAGAATATTCCATAAAATAAAGTATTTCCAATTTTCTAACAATAATTGTTTTAATAATAAAAGGCACGATACAATAGCAATGAAAGCTACCAAAGGAAGTTTTGGACAAATAAAACCCCTAGACATATTGGGATGAGTATATCGTAAAATTAAAGTTGAAGTTGTAACCATAATAAAGCTAAATAAAGTACCTAAACTCGTCATTGCGGCTAAAACTTTTAACGGAAACATGCCTGATAAAATAGATATTATGAAGGTGGTGATTAAAATACTAACATGAGGAGTTTGTTTTGTAGGATGAATTTTTTGTAGTTTTTGAGGCAATAAGCCATCGCGTGACATAGCAAAAAAAATTCTAGATTGCCCATAAAGTAAAATTAGTAAAACCGAAGTAATGCCAGCAACCGCACCAACTGCAACCAAGATAGATCCAAAATTATTTCCATTTTCACGTAATGCTCGTGCTAAAGGTTCAGCATTATCAAGAGTGGTATAATGTGATATGCCATTAAGAGCTAAGGTTGTTAAGGCATAAAGTATGGCACAGATTAATAAAGAACCAATAATTCCGCGGGGTAAATCTTTTTTTGGATTTTTGCATTCTTCGGCTGTGGTTGCGACAGCATCAAAACCTATGTAAGCATAAAAAACAATTGCAGTTGCATAAAATATGCCCTTCCAACCAAAAGGTGCAAAATTGTTAAAATTTTCTATTTTTATCATTTTGGTTGAAATGATGAGAAAAATTACAATTACAGCTAATTTTATTAGCACTAATATTCCGCTAAATCTGATACCATTTTTTGTGCCTTGATAAAGTAAAAAACTTAAAAATAAAACAATAAAAACAGCGGGTAAATTAACTATTCCATTGTTACTGTTGTCAAAAGTTGCAGTTCGAAATTGTGTTGGAATAATAATATTTGCTGAATCTAAAAGACCAGTTAAATAACCGCTCCAGCCGTTAGCAACAGTAGATGCTCCAATACCATATTCTAAAATCAAACTCCAGCCAACAAGCCAAGCCACACCTTCTCCAGCGGTAGCATATGTGTAGTTGTAAGCACTACCAGAAATAGGAATAGCAGAAGCAAGTTCGGCATAGGCAAGAGCTACAAATAAACAAACTATAGCAGAAATAATATAAGAAACAGCAAGAGCTGGCCCTGCAATACTGGCAGAAGCTGTTCCTGTTACAACAAAAATTCCTGTACCGATAGTGCAACTAATACCTATAATGATTAAGTCGAAAGCGGTTAAAGTTTTTTGTAGAGTAGCTTTTTTAGTTTCGTTTAAAATAGAATGTACTGATTTGGTGCGAAAAATATTCATTTTTGATGAAAAATATTTGATTAACAAAAAAATAGTGTTAATATTAAATTATATTTGCACTAACATATAGCTTAATAAATTACTTTCTTTATGATATTTTTTATAAAAAAAACAATCAAGATAATTTTTAACATTATTTTTCTTGTTTTATTTTTAACTTCTTGCTCTATTTGGCAAAAAAAAAATTTGCCTCAAATCAATTGTTCCGACACAACTTTAATTAACGAAAGAAAAAATTTATTTCCACCTCTTAATAAAAAAGAAATAGCAATAAGAAAAAAAACTAAACTAGATGCTATCTTGCCTTTAGATCAAGCAAGCATAATATCAGAAATTATTAAAGCAATCAATGCCACACCATTAAATGCAAAATTTATTCCTATCGATCTTCGTTATTACAAAGAAGTATATCTGACAAACATTATTTTTTCTAGCGAATCTGCGGTTAATTTAAATCATTATTTGCTTACTTCAAAATATTCACAAGGATATTTTACTTTATTTAATTTTGGCTCAAATGATATTAACATATTCCCGCCCAAAACATTTCAGGCTTTTAAATCTTTCACAATCAATCGTCCAGATTTAAGAGAGGCAGAAATTGTTATCAATGCAAATAATGTTAGAAGTTTATTTGGTAATCTAAAATTTTCTTCACAACATAAATTTTCAATATTTTCTGACAATATTTTTGAGCCTGTAAGACTCGATTTGCGCGAAGCAAGTGATGCACAATTTAATCTTAATAATCAATGGATCATGCCAGTTTATAGCATAAAAAATACTCAACTTAAAGACAGTAAAATTTCTACAGTGCAAATGTATTATGTTGATAATAAAAATTCTATTATTAATAACAAAAAATTTACCAAATCTAATGTTTCATGTTATCTTTCTTCTTCTGATATGAGGTTTATAAAAAAAAATTAAGACCCTAAACAATTCTAATTTATTTTTCACATCTACTAAAGCTATAATTTATCTACATAAAACCTATGGCAAAACAAGTATATTA
>JBILTH010000129.1:0-3396 GCA_044371635.1 Rickettsiales bacterium | reverse complement strand
AAATTTTAGAAAGGTCAATTATTAATACAGATGGCTGGAAAGCTTATGATGATTTAATATTAAATGGCTATACTCATCATAGAGTTTTTCATTCAAAAAATGAATTTGCTAGAGGCAAAAATCATGTCAATGGCATAGAATCTTTTTAGCAGTTATCAAAGAAAATATTGGCAAAATTTAATCTAATTAACCGATGAAAAGTTTATCTTGCATTTAAAAAAAAGTGATTTTAGATTTGAAAAAACACAATTTATCTAAAATTTCGTTGAAAATAATTACAGAAAATCCTCTCTAAACATTGTCTAGAGCCAATGAAAATACTATAAAATCAATACTCCACTGCTAAAAAATATAAACCGCAAGCAGGAGCGGTTGGTCCGGCTTTTTTTCGATCTTTACTGTATAAAATCTGCAAAACCTGTGTAGACTTAAATTTATCAATACCAACAAAAACTAAAGTTCCTATAATATTTCTGACCATATGATGTAAAAAAGATTTTGCTATAACATTAATTTTTAAACTATCAGCAAGCAATCCACAAGAAGATTGATTTGGCAAAATAAAATCTATAAAATCAATGGTTCGAATTGGCGATTTTGCCTGACATTCACTATCACGAAAAGCAGAAAAATCATGACAACCAAGCAAAAATTTACTAGCTTCTTGCATAGCCATAATATTAAGAGGTTTAGCTATGTGCCAAGCCATATTTTTAAGTAAAACTGATGGTGTTTTACGATTGTAAATAAGATATTGATAAGTTCTTTTTTTTACCGAAAATCGTGCATGAAAATTTTCATCAACCAAGCAACCAAATAAAACTCTAATTTCTTCTTGTTGTAAATAATGATTTAAACCAGAAACGACTTGATGGTTGCTAAAAAATTTATTTGTATCAAAATGAAATACCTGTCCCAAAGCATGAACTCCTGCATCTGTTCTGCCTGCAACTCCTAAATTGATAAAATTATTATTGCTTAATTTATTTATTGCCTCAATTAAAGCCTTTTCTATTGTTGGCAAAGAAGGTTGATGCTGAATTTGTAGCCCATAATAATTGGTACCATTATATTCAACCACAATTTTATAACGATATATTGTATTATTTTTCATTTTTAAATTAAATTATGGAACTGTTGTTGTAATAAAATAATTTTAGATAAAGCAATACCGTTTGCATTTCATAAAAGCTATTCTGTATTCGCTCCCAATAAATGACAAATTGCCAAAGTAAGATCGGCACGATTAAGAGTGTAAAAATGAAATTCGTTAATGCCATAATTATGTAAAATACGACATAATTCGGTTGCCACAACACAAGCAATAAGTTGCCTAGTTTCTTTTTGATTATCTAGATTATTAAAAAGCTGAAACATCCATTTTGGAATTGTGATGCCACACATTTTGGCAAAATGTTGAACTTGGGTAAAGTTACTTACTGGTAAAATACCAGGAATAATAGGAACAAAAATTTTGTTTTTATGACAAAGATCTACAAATCTTAAAAAATCTTCGGCTTCAAAAAAAAATTGGGTGATAACTCTACTGGCTCCAGCATCGACTTTTTGCTTAAGATAAGCAATATCTTGTTGCAAAGATTTAGCTTCGGGATGTTTTTGCGGATAACCTGCAACCGAAACATCAAAATCAATGCCATATTTAGATAAATCTTTAATACCTGCAACCAAATCACTAGCATAACAATAACCATCATGATGAAGTTGATAACTAGAGCTAGAAGCAGGTATATCGCCTCTTAATGCCACAATATGTCTTACTCCGATTTGCCAATAATTATGTAAAATATCAGCTATTTCTTGTTTTGAAGCTGCCACACAAGTGAGATGTGAAGCTGGTATTAAGTTGGTTTGAGTGATTATTTTTTCTATGGTTTGATGAGTTCGTTCTCGAGTAGAGCCACCTGCCCCATAAGTTACTGACACAAAACTAGGGTTTAAATGCTGTAGACTATTAATTGCTTGCCAAAGTTTTTGCTCCATTTCTTGGTTTTTTGGCGGAAAAAATTCAAAAGAAAATTTAACATCACTTCTTTTTGCAATGAAATTAGCCAAACTATGATTTATTAAAGCCATAAAAACATAATATTAAATATTAAAAAAAAAATTATAATCATCATTTTTTCTAATTAAGATTTAATCAAATCTAATTCTAGGATCAATAATTTTATAACATAAATCACTAAGTAAATTAGCAACAAGCCCAATAAGAGTAAAAATAAAAATTAAAGCAAACATGACAGGATAATCTCGTGATATTGTTGCCTCATAGCCAAGCAAACCTAAGCCATCTAATGAAAAAATAACTTCAATTAACATTGAACTGCTAAATAAAATACCAAGCAATAAAATTGGTAAATTGGCAATTAAAATAAGTAGAGCATTTTTAAAAATATGTCGATAAATCACTTGTCGATAAGTAAGACCTTTTGCTAAAGCAAGCAAAACATAAGTTTTTTTAATTTCTTCTAAAAAAGCATTTTTACAAAAAAATATTAAAGAAGCAAAACTGCCAATAATCATTGATAGTATTGGTAAAAATAAATGCCATAAATAATCAATAATTTTTTGCCACCAAGCGAGTTGGGAGAAATTGTCAGAAACCAAGCCCCTTAATGGAAATATTTGCCAAAAATTGTCACCGCAAAATAAAATAATGAAAAAAATTGCTAATAAAAAAGCAGGTAAAGCATAACAAAAAACAATTAAAGCGGTTGATATTTTATCAAATTTCGAGCCATTTTTTATGGCTTTTTGAATACCTAAAGAAATAGCGATTAGATATGTAAAAAAAGTAGTGAAAAGCCCAATAGAAATAGAAACTGGCATTTTTGTTAAAATCAAATGAGTGATTTTTTTATCTTGATAAAAACTTTCGCCAAAATCAAAGGTGCTAAATTTTTTTAGCATTAACCAAAATCTCGACATTAATGGCAAATCAAAGCCAAAATTTTTGTTAATTTTTGCCAATATTTCAGGATCGATATTTTGATTATGTTGATAATTAAATTGTTTAGTTGTAACGAAAGAAGTTGCTTCGGAAGTTGCATGTTGGCTATTGTTTAATTGAGCAATAATTTTATCAACAGGACCTCCAGGAGCAATTTGAATAATAATAAAATTAATTAATAAGATAACTAACAAGGTAGGCGGTAGTAGTAGTAATCGATAAAAAATATACATTTTTGACAATAAAGTTTTATAATAATTTTTTACGTCGAAAAATAGCTAGTGGAATAATAGACGAAACTAGCATTAACAATAAAGCTAAAGGATAGCCAAATTTTAGATCAAGCTCGGGGAAAATTTTAAAATTCATGCCATAAATACTAGCAATGAGTGTTGGTGGCATAAAAACCAAAGAAACTACTGTGAAAG
>JBILTH010000128.1:0-3398 GCA_044371635.1 Rickettsiales bacterium | reverse complement strand
AGATAAATTTAAAAAAATATTTTTGAGATAAAACTTTCAAAAAAGCCTAGCTTATATAACTATACAAAATAATTGTTTTAAAAATTTTATTTTTAAATTATTTTTTTGATTTTAAGGTCTTAGCCACTTCTGGTGGCATATATTTTTCATCATGCTTAATTAATAATTCGGAAGCAAAAAAAATGTTTTCATTTAATGAAAAAATACCTTTAGCAATTACCCCTTGTTCTTCTCGAAATAAATCTGGCAATAAACCTTGATAAACAACATTAAGCTCTTGCAAGTTATCGGTGATAATAAATTTAGTATGCAAACTATCTATTTTTATTATCGATTGCAACTTTACCAAACCCCCAACTCTAATATTTTTTTGTGCCTTTATTTGTTTATCATTATTGGCTTGCCAAAATTCGGTTGGAGCATAAAAAAAAAGTAAATTTTTCTTAAAATTATCAATAATAAACCATAAAGAAACCGAAGAAACAAAAAAAACACTAGCAATAAATATGAATCTTTGTTGTTTATGTTTTATCTTGAGTTTCGCCTTTTTCTTCTTTGCCATAAAGTTTTTGATAATATTTTTTCTCTAGATGATAATATTTTATTACAGATTTCGCAAGCATAATTAACATAATAAACAAGGTAATTATATAAGAAATAATAACAAATAAAGAATAGTCTTTCATGGCTAAACATCTAAATTGATAACTTTTAAAGCATTTTCTTGGATAAATTCTCTTCTTGGCTCAACTACATTGCCCATTAAGATAGAAAATGTTTCATCCGCTTCATCGAATTGCTCTATCTTTACTTGTAATAAAGTGCGGTTTGCAGGATCGAGAGTTGTTTCCCAAAGTTGCTCAGCATTCATTTCGCCTAAACCTTTAAATCGTTGAATCATCACTCCTTTTTTACCTACCTCTTCAATTAATTGCCACATTTGCAAAGGGTTGGTAATGATAAATTCTTCTTCATTACGTATAAACTTTGTGTTATCGCCAAACAAAGAAGGCGATATATATTGATGAAGTTGAGCTAAACCAATAATTTCAGGCATTTCAAGATGATAATTTTTAAAAATAAATTCAGTAGTAACACCTCTTTCTTGCTTACTAATTATCAATTGCTGCTCGGCATTAGAAGAAATTTGATACTGATACTCGCCATTATTATTAAAAACTTGCTGGATTTTATTGATATTTTCAATGTTACCAACAAGATCGGCTAGATTTTGATTAAAAACTCCAGATAGAGATAACTTTTCAGATATTTCTAGCGGAATTATTCTGGCAATATCGTTGATTAACTTACAAAATTTAGAGAGTTTAGTGATAAAATCTTGCAAATCTAAACCGGATCTATCTCCTGTTGCCGATTTAAAGACGGCATTATTGCAAGCATTTTGCACAATATGTTGTTGCAAAGCCAATTCGTTTTTTAAATAAACTTCACTGTTGCCTTTTTTAAGTTTATACAAAGGAGGTTGAGCGATATATAAATAGCCTAATTCGATTAGTTTCGGCATATGACGAAAGAAAAAAGTAAGCAAAAGAGTGCGAATATGTGAGCCGTCAACATCGGCATCGGCCATAATGATTATTTTATGATAGCGAATTTTACTAGAATCGAAATCGTCATCACCAATACCTCCGCCCAAAGCAGTGATAATGGTACCAACCTCGGCAGAAGCAAGCATTTTATCAAACCTAGCTCTTTCAACATTAAGTATTTTTCCTCTAATTGGCAATATTGCTTGAAATTTACGATTTCTGCCAGATTTTGCAGAGCCACCTGCAGAATTTCCTTCGACAATAAATAACTCGCTTAATGCAGGATCTTTTTCTTGACAATCAGCCAATTTGCCTGGTAGACTAGAAATTTCAAGTGCCGACTTTCTGCGAGTAAGCTCTCGAGCTTTTCTGGCCGCTTCTCGAGCTTGTGCTGCTTCTATTGCTTTATTAACAATAATTTTTGCTTCGTTAGGTTTTTCTTCAAAAAGTTGAGATAATTTATCGTTTATACAAGATTCAACAAAAGCCCTAACCTCAGAAGATACTAGTTTGTCTTTGGTTTGAGAAGAAAATTTTGGATCTGGCACCTTTACCGAAAGAACAGCAGTTAAACCTTCTCGAATATCTTCGCCAGAAAGAATGATTTTATCTTTTTTAAATAATTTACTATTGCTAGCATAATTATTAATAGTTCTAGTAAGTGCGGCTTTCATACCTGCTAAATGAGTACCTCCATCGCGTTGCCTTATGTTGTTTGTAAAACATAAAACATTTTCATGATAACTATCGTTCCATTGCATTGCCAATTCTAGACTTATTCCGCTAATTTTATCGGAAAAATCAATTGTTATGGTTGAATGTAAAGCATTTTTACTTTTGTCTAAAAAATGCACATAAGCCTCAACTCCACCTTGATAAAACAATACAACTTCTTTATTTTCTGGACCACGATAATCTTGTAAAATAATTTTTACTCCAGAATTTAAAAACGATAGCTCTCTCAAACGCTGCTCTAAAGTGGCATAATTAAATTCTAAAACATTACTAAAAATTTGATGAGATGGATAGAAAGTTACCTGAGTGCCTTTTTTATTAATATTTTCGGCGACCATATTAAGTGGAGACACAGCTACCCCATTATGAAATTTAATAAAATATTCTTTACCATCTCGCCAAATAGTAAGTTCAAGCCAATCAGATAAAGCATTAACAACTGACACACCGACACCATGCAAACCGCCTGAAACCTTATAAGAATTTTGATCAAATTTACCACCAGCATGAAGTTGAGTCATGATAACTTCTGCAGCGGAAACCCCTTCTTCTTTATGAATATCAACAGGAATGCCCCTGCCATTATCAGTAACAGTCACTGAACCTACAGAATTTAACATAACCACAACTTCGTTGCAATGACCTGCCAAAGCTTCATCTATAGCATTATCAACAACTTCATATACCATATGATGCAAACCGCTACCATCATCGGTGTCGCCAATATACATACCTGGTCTTTTTCTAACAGCTTCTAAACCTTTTAGAACTTTGATAGAATCGGCACTATATTGATTTATAGCATTATCTTGACTAGACATAACTTTTTCAAATGGTGTTTGTTGAGAATTTGTAAATAATATTATTTTCCATCTAAAATTTTATATGCAAGTGTTTTTTCAAAATAGCCTTATCTTTTCTTGCTAGGCAAGACTAAATAAAAAATTTTACTTACACATTAGTACTTCGTATTTTTTTGCTATATTTGGATTTTTAGATGGATAAATTGCTATAATTAAAATAGTTTTTTCAATATTAAAAAAAACTAAAAATTGTCAAAAATTTTAATTTGCTAAAAATAAAAAGCAAATTATTTTTCTTGACTTTTTTGTA
>JBILTH010000127.1:0-3400 GCA_044371635.1 Rickettsiales bacterium | reverse complement strand
ATTTTTCTACCCTAGAAGAAATAGATAGAAATTTTTATGAAAAAGAAATTGGTGTTGTAGCCTTTAACAGTAAAGCACCAGCTAAAGACAAGCAAAATAACTTTAGCGAAGAATATATAAGGGCAAGGTTTGTTTATTCGCTTGTTTATTCTGGAATGTATAGCAAAGAGTATATTTGCATTGAATTTGGCTTTCCCAAAGGAAATGGCGGTAAAAGTCTAAATCCAGATATTGTTGTTTTTAAAAATAAAGATTGGCTTAAAGATTATGAAAAAGCTAAAGCAAGCAAAAATTTTGCAACAATACGTAAAAATATTTTAGCTATTTTTGAAACTAAAAAAAACAATAAATCTGTTGGTGATGCACTTGAAAATCAACTTCGCCCAGCAATGGCAGAAAACGAGTCAAACGAGAGAATTTTTGGAATTTATTTTGATAATAAATCAGACATTTTAATTTTTAAAAAAATTGGAAATTCAGAGATTAGAAGATTTAACGAAGAAAGAGAAATTCAGCAAGACGGCATTATTGGTTTGAATTTAGACAACAGAGACCCATTAATTGATCTGCCAAGCCAAAAAAATTTTATTGAAAATAATCAAAGCATTTCAGACCTTACCAAGTTAAAACTTGATTCACTTGATGCAATTGATGAGGCGAATTTTTCTGATTTAATCAATAATTTAAAAAGAGCTAAAGATTCTATCAAACCAGAAAGCCCAGAGCACCCACTTATTGTTGAGTTTTTAACTCTTAAAGTTTTTGATGAAAAAAGAAGCAAGAGAGATAATTCTTTTTTAAAATTTTATATCACATTAGAAGAAAAAAGCGATTCAAAAGAGGTATTTAGAGAAAGAATTAATCAATTATACAAAGATGCAGAAAAAGAATATAAAAATGTTCTTGGTGGCTTAAGAAGGCTATTTACTTTTGACAATAAGCAAAGGCCTACAAAACCAAATGATGAGAAATTTTTAATTGCTTTAATTGAAATTTTTCAACAACGAGCAATTCTCAAAGCTAAAAATGAAAGCTTTAACCAAATTATTTTTAATAATTTTGGGAGCGAAAAACAAAAAGCAGAAAAAGGGCAATTTTTTACACCAATTCCAGTGGTAAAAAACATCATTAAAATGCTAAATCCAATCAAGGGCGAAGAGCTTTGCGACCCATGTTGCGGAATATGCGATTTTCCTGCAATGGCATTTAGGCATTCTCACAGAAAAGATAAAGATTATCCAGCCAATGCCAACAATTTTTACGGCTTTGATTTAGAGCCAGACAATATGAAATTAGCAGAGTTAAACCTCGTTTTAAATGGCGATGGTGGTGCAGTTTTGCAAAACATGAACTCGCTTTCTCAAAAAATGTTAACCAATGGAGATGTTATCAAAGAAGGTGATTTTGTTAATAAAAAGAACAATATAAATCAATACGAATCTTCATCTTGGGAACATGTAACCGATAAAAATAAAGACTTAAAAAAATTTAAAATAATCGCCACTAATCCGCCTTTCGGTAAGGGGCGAGATTTAAAAACTGGTGCCAAAGGCAAGTGGGATTTGCTAAAAGAAACTGTTGAGCTTTACGAAACTTATACAATTAAAAAAGACCAAGATAAAAATGGCAAAAAAACTTACCCCGATTCAATGGATATGGGGGTTTTATTTTTAGAAAATGCCTACAAAATTTTAGAAGATGGTGGCAGAATGGGTATTGTTTTATCAAACTCAATTGCAAGCATAAAAGAATGGCAAAATGTTAGAAAATGGTTTATTGAAAGAATGCGAATTGTTGCCACTTTTGACTTGCCAGCCAACACCTTTGGCGAAACTGGAGTTGCCACAACCGTTATAATTGCCTATAAACCAACGGCAGAACAAAAACACCTTTTAAGCAAAGATTATGAAGTTTTTGTTAAAGAAATTCAAAATATCGGCTACGAAGTAAAAACCGTTAAAAGATCTGTTCACTTTGCCCCGCAATATATCATCAATGAAGAAACTTTCGAAAAAACCAACCAGCTCAATGAAGATTTTTCGGCAATGCAAAGTGAGTTTAGAGAATTTTTACAAAGACAAGAAGAAGAAATTAAAAAGGCTTTTCACCTTGATTTGATGGAGTAGAAAATATGAAAGACTACAAAATGCCAGTGTTAAGCATTTCAAAATTTTCGAATAAAGATTTTAATTTTCTTTCTCTATCAGCTCATGATTACAGAAAATTAAGAACAAACAATCAAAATACCATAAAACTTTGCGATTTGCTAGAAACTAAACATAAGGTTGGAAAAGAAATTGGATCGGAAAGCTATATGCCAAAATCTAATCATAGATTTTTAAAAACAGTCAATATTTCTAAAGATTTTCTTTTAGCAGAATCAACATTTGAATATTGCAAACCACTAAACAAAGTATTTCCCAGAAAAAATGAAATTTTAATTGCCAAAGACGGTGGAGGTGATGGGTTGGGTGAGGTTTGTTTATATCCTTATGAAAATAAAGAAAATTTAGACAGTATTTCAGCAGGAGTTCTGGCAATTAATGTTATTGAAAATAATAGATATTATGTTTTTGGAATTTTAAAATCTCAACACTTCAAAGATTATATTGATTTAAATACTGCTCAAGGTTCAACAATAAGGGACTCAAAAGTTGAATCTTTAAATTATGAAATCCCATTCCCAACCAAAAACAACAATCCAGAACCGCAAAAAATAGAACAATTAGTTTCATTAATCGTTCAAAATATCATCAATAAAGAAGAGCAGATAAAAGCTAAAAATCAAAAAATTGATGAGTTGATAGAAAGAGAGTTACAGAAAAACCAAAAACCAAGCAATGGTTTTACATATTTTTATCCTACCATTTCAGAAATTAAGCAAGAAACAAGGCTTGATACAGGAATTTATGAAAGAGAATTTAAAGAAATAGATTTTTTGATTAAGAATTATAAGGGTGGATTTTTTCAATTCAAAAAGAATGAAATTAAAACAGGAAGAACCCCGCAAGATTACTTTTTTACAAACAAAAAACATCAAGAAACATCGCTTTGGTTAACGCCTAAGAGTATAAAAAACAGGCAAATTTTATCTCTTCAATATTTACATACTAATCAAGATACGAACTTATCAGATGGCGATATTATCTTTACAGCAATTGGAACTGGTTGTCAGGGGCACACTATAATTTACGATAAGAAATCTCTTGGAAAGACTTATATTAATCAAAATGCTTGTGCAATTTCTCTAAAAAATTCTTTCGAGTCAAACTGCTTCATTTCGGCTTTTATAAACTCAAAATTTTTTGAAATAACCATTTCAAAAAGAACATCTAAAGGTAGCGTTCCAGCAATATATTCAAGTAATATTGTGAATTTAAAAATCCCCAACTTCCCAGAG
>JBILTH010000126.1:0-3401 GCA_044371635.1 Rickettsiales bacterium | reverse complement strand
TTTTGATTGTGTAGTTTTTTTGGTATTTTTTTAGAGAATTTTTTTAATTAAATTTATAACCATTGAAGGACTGATATTTTCTAACCTAGCAATTGATCTAATACCAACTCCTTAAAAATAAGATTTAATAACTTTTTATTTTCTTTTTTTAAAGAATGAACGATTCTTTTGTCACCTTCTTCTAATAGTTTTGTCACAATCTTTACATCTATAACAATGTTTAATTTTAACGATGCCATAACAATGCCATTTAGAGTGAATTTAGTGCTATTGCAATGTTTACAATTTTTCATAATCTTTGATAAACTAAGGTTAAAAAAATCTTATTTTCAACAAGTTAAATTCAAAAAGCTATACTTATGTAACGATAGCAATTTTATTGCAAAAAATTTATGGGGCCAATAGCATTGCCATGAATAAATTGTTCAACAAATTCATTGCCAGAATTATATAAATTATTAACATCACCAAACCAAATAAATTTTCCTTGATATAGCATTGCTACCTTATCGGCAATTTTTCTTGCAGAATGCATATCGTGAGTGATAGTTAAGGTTGTTGCTCCTAGTTGTTTTGAATTTGTAACTATTAAGTTGTTAATAATATCAGCCATTATTGGATCTAGACCAGTTGTGGGCTCGTCAAAGAAAATTATTTCTGGATTAGTAGCTATTGCCCTTGCCAAAGAAACTCTTTTTTGCATACCGCCAGAAAGTTCGGATGGATAAAGATTGGCAACTTTTTCGCTCAAACCAACAGATTGCAATTTAGCGATTGCTAAATCAAATGCTTGTTGTGTAGGTATTTTTTGTTGATGAATTAAACGAAAAGCGACATTTTCCCAAACTAATAAAGAATCAAATAAAGCCCCTCCCTGAAACAGAAATCCGATTTTTTGCATTATTTGATCTTGCTCTTTTTCGTTAAGATCATTGGTTTTTTGTTGATCGATAAAAATTGTACCACCGCTTGGTTTTATTAGACCAGCAATAGTTTTTATTAGCACCGATTTACCGCTACCAGAACCTCCTAAAATAACCAAAGATTCTCCTTGATTAATGCTAAAAGAAATATCGGTTAAAACTTGTTTGTTGGCAAAATTTTTATGTAAATTGCAAACATTTATTTTTGGTTGAGTCATGATTAAAGATCTTTCATAAAATGCAAACCCCTTACATAAAATCCTTGTTTATAATAAAGAGAATGAGATTTTTTATTTTCAATGTAAGAATCAAGTACAATTTTATTGCAATGTAAGGCAATAGCTTTTTCTTGTAAATATTGTAAAATTTGTTTGCCAAAGCCCTTGCTACGTTGATTTTGACTAGTAATAAAATTAGAAAGTTGCAAATATTTACCGCAATAAAACATTAAAGCTAACCAATATCCAGAAACAACTACTAGCTCTTTTTGATGATATCCTGCAACCATTTTGTAGTTGTGAAAATCAATCATTTCGGTTATTTTAATAGCAAAATCTCCAAAAGTAATATTTTTATACAGTTCATTTACCAATTTATAAGTAGTAAGCATTTGTTCTTTTGTGGTAAGCTCGCTAATTATTAGTGTCATTTTGATATAGTTTTTCTTGTAAATTATTGGCCCAGTTAGAAATAGTGCCCGCCCCCATGCAAATAATTAAGGAATCTGTTTTTAAATATGGTTTTAGTGTGGTAGCTAAATTTTTTTCATCATCTAATTTAATTACTTGTTGATGTTTTGTTTGTTTTATGCCGGCAATTAAAGCATCTTGTGTAATGCCTGCAATTGGTTGTTGCGAAGCAGAATATATGTCAGCAACCACTACTACATCGGCCACAGAAAAAGCATTGCAAAAATCTTGAAATAAATCTTTGACTCGACTAAATTTATGAGGTTGCACAACACAAATTAAATTGTTGTTGCCAACAAAACTTCTAGCGGCCTGCAAAGTGGCAGAAATTTCTGTTGGATGATGAGCATAATCGTCGATAATTGGAATTTGTTTATATTCGCCAACTTTTGTGAATCGCTGTTTAACCCCTGTAAAAAGTTGTAGACTATTTTTTATTTGTTGTGCAGATATCTTTAAAAAATTAGCAATAGCAATGGCAGACAAAACATTGCTCACATTGTGTTTGCCATAAATTGGCATATTGATATTATTAATTTTTTCGCCAGAAGAAAAAACAGCATCAAAAGAAATTCCTTGTTTATGACAAGAGATGTTTTCTGCCCATAAATTGCCATTATTTTTTTGCAAAGAATAACCAAAAAGATTGTTTTTTTGAGTTTTTAATTGTTGATATAGCGATAAAACATTGGGACAATCAAGATTTAAAGCCACCAAACCTTCGCTTGGAATTTGAGAAATATATTGTTGAAAATATTGTTTTTGAATAGTAAAATCATGATTATATCCAGCAAAATCAAGATGTTCTGGCTCAATATTAGTTACTACTCCTAAAAAAGTAGGTAATTTTACAAAGCTAGCATCGGATTCATCAGATTCGGCAACTAAATATTTGCCTTGCCCAATTTTATAATTGCTATTAAAATAGTTGATGGTGCCACCATTAATAACAGTTGGATCAAATTTGGCTTCTTCTAATAAAACCGAAATAATGGCAGTAGTAGTGGTTTTGCCATGGGTTCCTGCAACGGTAATACCTAAATATTGTTGCATCACAATGGCAAGCAGTTCGGCCCTTGTGATTATTGGTATATTGTGTTGTTGGGCATAAATAATTTCTGGATTATCATCTTTTATAATAGAAGTTTTAACTACTAAAGAAACATTGCCAAGCATGTTATTTTTATTATGCCCTAAATAATATTTAATTCCAGCTTGTTTTAATTTAGCGGTAAGATAGTTTTCTTTTAAATCTGAACCTTGCACTATAACATTATATTTTCTAAGCATTAAAGCTAAAGCACTCATGCCAATGCCTCCTATGCCAATAAAGTGTATTTTCTGTTGCAAAACAATTTGTGAAAAATTCATATTGTGAATGTATAAAAACTAAAGACGATAGAAAGCAAGCGATTATAATAATTTTTTTTATAAAAAACAATATAAATTTGATATTTTTTTAGCAAAAAATCAAAACAATAAAGTTTGTCCAGTAGAAAAGTTTATTATAAGTATAATTTGTGAGTTTAATAAAATATAAAAATAAATAAGAAAAAATAATAATTTATGATGAAGTGAGGTTTGATAGAAATATAATAATATGGTTGGGGTGGCAGGATTCGAACCTACGATGGCGGTACCAAAAACCGCTGCCTTACCGCTTGGCTACACCCCAAAAAATAAGATGATTTTTACTATAAGCTAGATAATTTAAGATATTTAAATTAAGATGTCAAGAAACTTTTTTTGATGTTGTTGCAAAATTATTTGTAACAACAGCTATTTGTTA
>JBILTH010000197.1:0-3441 GCA_044371635.1 Rickettsiales bacterium | reverse complement strand
TACGATACCGTTCCAGGGCCTTTGGATCACAATCTCCGAGATCATCCGAGACGCGGTATCCGACGAGCAGATCGTGCGTCACGATCACGGGACGCATATCCGACGGGTCGTCTTTCGGCCAGAGCGTGCCGCGGCGACCCTCGGCGACGAGCAGGCCGACGATCTCCTCGGTCGTCTCCACGTTGCCCTGATTGTCGATGCTCCACATCGTACCCCCACCGGCCGGCGTGGGGACGCGGATCAAGTCCTGCTCCCGCATCGGCTCGCCTTCCAGATTGGCCTGGATGATCCGCGCCTGCCGACTGGTCGGCGAGAGCGCGGGGTAGTCGATCGTCTTCAGGTTCGTCGAAATTGCTGTGCTCATGGTTTTCTCCTAGAGCTTGTCATCGATCCATCAACACACCGCCCCGGCAACACGCCGAGACGGCAACGCTTGTCACCAGCCCTCGCGGTCGAGCCGCGTGATGCAGTCCTCCTCCATCCGCCGCCCCTCGTCAGCCGTGATCACGCCGCCTTCAACGCGGGCGTCGATCGTCCGCATCGCCCGCTGGTAGCCGTTGCTGCCTGGGGAGTAGCGAGGGCCACGGTTCTGCCGAATCAAGACGCCCCCGTCGGGCGTCGGCATCGTGTAGGTCGAGACCTTGAATCCGCCCTCCCACTCAATCGTGGTGCAGGTGCCGCCGCTGGGGAGGAACTCAACTCGTCGCGAGATGACGTTGCTCACGAGCCACCTCCAACCGTGAGGTGCCGCAGGACGGGGCGAACGAACTCGCTGACGAGGCCGGCGAACGCCGTGCCGTCGGCCCAAGGCTCGCGGGCATCCTTTCCCGCTGCCTTGTGCATCTCCTTGAGCACAGACTTCAATTGGCTTGTGTTCACGCCAATGAGCTGCTTCTCCATCCCTGCCGCCCGTGCCGCAGCCAAGACCGCATCCTTGTTTTCGGCCGTGGCGCTGATCGAGTGATCCCACTCGACTCGCCAACTCCGTCCGGCGACCCGAACTCCGTCGAGTCTCCCCGCCGTCATCTCCTCGACGGCCAGATTCGCGAGCACATCCCGCTTCTTTTTCAGTTCTTTCACCGTCAGCTCGGCCACGTCGATTTCGCGGTCGATCTGACTGATCTGTTCAAGTGCGGTCGACAGCGCACTGTCTTGCACGGTAGGAATTGCAGACGACATCAATCACTTCCTTTCGATTGGAGAGGGCTTCATACACGCGGCCGTCGGCCGTTGTCTTGCCGTGTAGCTGTGCAACCAGACTAAAAAATCGCGTGTGTCGTTCCTGGCCGGGGCGGTGCAGTCGGGCGATCGCCTGGAGCCATTCGGAGAGCGAGTGGCCGAGGCTGTAGAAGACGCCCACGTTCGCCCGCGTTAAGTCGATGCCGATGCCGCCGCTTTGAATCTGAGCGACCAGCACGGCGGTCTTCCCGGCCTGCCACGCGGCAAGGTCGTCCACTTTACCCGACAACTCGCCCACCGTGCGACCCAGTTGGTCGCAAACGTGGAGGACGCTGTCGATGTCGCTGCGAAACCGACAGAAGACGACGAGCGGTTCGTGCTCGGGCATATCCTCAAGCATCTCCGCGAACGCCGCCCGCTTCGACGGGGTCTCGTCGATCTGCCTCGCGGCGACGGTGTCGTCGAGCCGCATGAAGCCGCTGGTGGCCTGGAGCATCCGCAGCAGACCGACCATCGCGTTCTGGGGAGTGATGTACCCCCCGTCGACCTCGGCGCAGAAGTCCTTCTCAAGCTGCGTGTATACCTTGCCTTCTTTGGCCGTCATTTCGACCGGCACTTCAACGTGGTGAATCGGCGGCAGGTCAAGGACATCCTCGCTTTTGCGCTGGAACGTCGTGGCCGCGACCCTGGCCGCAAACTGCTCCTTGTTCCTCCAGCCGATGACCATGCCGGGGATGGCTGGATTCGTGATCGCGTAGGTGGCCTTGAACAGCGTGTAGGTCGTGCCAAAGGTGGCACATTCCGGCGATTCGACGGCTCGCCATGTCCCGTAGGCGTCGAGCGGGCTTTGGGCGAGGAGCGTGCCCGAGAGTCCGATCCGCTTCGCGGTCGGGTTCTTCTTGCACAGCTTTGCCGCCCATTTGCTCGCCGCCCCCGACGGTGACTTGAGGCGATGGACTTCGTCCCACACGAGGCAGTCCCAGGAGAGCTTTTCAACTTCTTTGATTCGCCAAAGCGACTCGTAGTTGCCGACGATGATCACGGGCGACGTATCGGCCATCGCTGCCACGATCTGCCGGCCTTTGTCGGCCGAGGTGCCGCGGTCAAGCAAGACAACGCGGATTTCAGGCAGCCACATCGCCGCCTGCTTCGCCCAGGCGGGAATCACGGCTTTCGGGCAGCCGACGAGAATGCGACGAAACGACCCGGCCAGCATGGCCCGCTTGATGATCTCGAGCGTCGTGCGTGTTTTCCCGGCCCCCATGCCGATCCAGAGAAGGACATCCCTGCGGCCGTCGGCCCACGAGATCGCTTCCTGCTGATGGGTCCACAACATCCTGCTGCACTCCTTTGCGTGGGCAGGATGATAGGCGACTGATCAACACTTCGTCAAGCGAGGTTTCGGTGCCGGCCTTTTTTCTTGCCAGCGGCTTGGAGACGGCGGGCAGTGGACACGTTTGCTTCGCAGCTCGCCCGCGAGAAAATCCAACATCGGCTTCGCTTGTTCCTCGCGTTCACGACGATGCGACCGACGATCTTTCCCTGCTGCGCCATCCGCGGCGGAAACGTCCAATGGACGCCCATGATCTCTGCGGCCTCACCCGTGGAGACGGCATCGCCGAATGCGATCTTGTGCTCGAGCGCGGCTAGCGCCTTGACCATCGGAGGCCGGAGGTCGACTCCAGCACGCGGCCGTTTGCCAGAACCGCCATGCTTCAACTGTTCGGCGTATTCTTCCCAGTCTGCCTCGCACTCGGCGAGCGAGTAGACCGTGAAGACCCGCTCGGGGTCGCTGACCACTGGGGATGCCAGCGTGCGGCTCGTCAGGAGCCCCTTTTCGACCATTCGGGCCGGGGTCGTCCAATGAACGCCCAGGAGGCACGCCGCCTCCCAGCTTCCAATCGCTTGATCGATCTGCTTCTTCTTCGCCATGTGTCCGCCTTCTGGCGGTCTTGCCGCCACGGGCAGGATACCCCTGGGACAGGGACAAAAGCCAATTTCCCGAAAAACCGCCACGGCTCCTATTTACAAATGGAGGATAGGGGATTTGAATAGTGGCGTCGGGCACCCCCGCATGGTGCCCGACCGGCCGGCAAAAAGCCAGCCGCCACAAGGACACATGGAGGTGCCTGATGCCCCGCTACACCGTGATTTGCGAGTGGTCGGACTCTGGGAACGCCGTCGAGGACGCCGACGAGATCGTGGTTGTGACTGACACCCCGGCTCTGGCCGTGGAGAAGGCGAGAAAAAAATGGCGGCTGA
>JBILTH010000015.1:0-12003 GCA_044371635.1 Rickettsiales bacterium | reverse complement strand
ATGGCACTGTTGCATCCCAAATTTGTTTTAATTTTTTGTCATTTTTGGTATAAATTTTACTTATTTTTAGCTAGATATTATTTCAGTTGTGCTAACATAAAGCAACACGACATGTTTAATATGAGGCTACAAATAGGTAAAATTTATACCAAAAATGACAAAAAATTAAAACAAATTTGGTATGCAACAGTGCCATTAAGTTTAAAAGCTTATTTTTTTAGATGCAATAAAATTAAGTTAAAAAAAACATATATTTTTATCGTAATGATTGTTTTGAGCTTGTTATGATTTTTTAAAACATCTGCCCCTCTAACTCAGATTCATGTTGCATTGCAACACTACTAATATTTGAATTTCCTATTACTTGCGGGTTGGGATGAGGAGAGGTAGAAGATGAGGAGGTTGAGGCGAAATGGTGGTTTTCTCTTTGTTTTTGTAAAAAATTTGTTATAATTCTTTCTGTTTTGTCTGATTTTAAATTTAATATTGTATTTAATTGCGAATCTCTTGTGGGAGATGCGGTCTCTCGTAAAACTCCTGTCAAAGTATCTTCTATATTGCAATAAGATGCAAAAAACTCAGAAATAAAAGATAATAATTCTGGATTTTTATTTTTTATAATAGCTGGATAAGTTTTTTCTATAACTGGTTTTAAAAAATTACGTATATCAGAACCTCTTATAGACAATATAAACTCAACAAGAGTAAAGTTTATTATTTTTATATGTAGATTTTTATCTTCTTCTGTTAAGTTTTGTTTTTGCGAATATTGATTTGTTTCATTTTCGATAGTTTCATATAATTTTAAAAGTCGTGAACTATGGTTGTTATTCATAGATTGTTGAGTTGGAGGTATAAAAATTCTTTGCGGTTCTTGATCTAAAACTTGGTCAGTGTGTACTTGAGAACTGTCGTTGCAAATTAAATAGTGGGCAACTGGAATGCAAGCGACAGGAGTGACGATGGAATAACTGCTAATAGCGGCCAAAGTAGTTGTTTTTGCAAAATCGACACCTGTATTAAAGCATATTCCAGTAACTGTGCCAACAAATAAAGAAGCTGTTGTAGAAGAAGCAATGCACAACAATTTATTAGGTAATATATTATTTCGCATTTCATAATTTATGAAATCTCTTATTATAAATAGATATTGTTGATCTAAATATCGTTCACTACATTCTCGATTAGTTAAGGATGGCTTCCAGCAACAACCCAAGCAACCTCCAAGAGAACTGCCAGAAATGGCACCAATAGTAACGGCGACAACACTATTGCTAGTTTCAAGAGCGATATTAGGGCAAATAGTGGCATTATTGAATAAAGAATACACACAAAAACCTTGTGCAGTTGATGGTGCACAAAGCATAGCAGAACAAAGCATGGCACGTGCAAGATGTGTTGAATTTAAACAAAAAAATATAGATTCTGAATTTTCTTGTTGTGGTTGTTGTTCTGATCTTTGTGTGCAGAAAAACATAAATCCTTCTGAAATAATTTGGCGCATACAATAAAAAAAATAATAATATTGTTTTAATTTAAAAAGATATTTTACTTTTTCATCTAACATTGTATATATTAGAAATATTTAAATATAATTGTGTCTTTTTAGGACAAAAATTTTTATTTTCGCTAATGGAATAAAAAGTTATTTTGTTATAATGTTTTTTTAATGATGAGAAATGGTAGTTATTTTGAAAAAATAACTTATTTGGCTTATAAAATATTATTTAATGACAAGTCTTTTCTTTGATAATTTAAAAATTTTTTGAGAAAAAAGTTAGTTAAAGCCAATCCTTGCTGTAGATGATTTTTTTCCAAAACAATATTTTCGTTTATTAAAAAGCTAGGTAATGCAAGCATTTTGTGAGCAAAATCTTTACCAGCCTCATAGCAAACAGCACTACCAGATTTTGGTGACACAAAGACTAAATCTGTAGTTTTGTTGGTAGCGACACATTTTTTTAAATCAAGACCGTAGCCCATTCTTTTTAAAATATTGAGTTCGAGTTTAATATAGTTGGCAACAGAATTTTTGAGATCGTTATGTGTTAATTGATCGGCAAAAAAAATGGTTTCTTCAAATAAATGATAAAATACAATATTTTCGGTTAGGCTATGATTTAATAAATCTAATAAAGATTGCATCAAATTAAATTTTAATCTTTCTAATAAAAAATTTAAACAATAACTTTTGACAAGTTCGCTATAAAAAAAACTGGCCAAATTTTTTTCTGGTTGTTTATAATAAAAATTGGTATTAATTAAATTGCCAATTTGATAAATATTTTTTTGATTTTTGCTGTGAATATTTTTAACAAAACCAATTCTTAAGCCGTTATGATGAGAAAAAACTTTGATAATTGCTGAATCTTCGCCATAATGATTTATGTTTAAAATTAGAGCCAAATCGTTAAATTTCACAATGTTGACTCATGATTTTAATAAGAAATGCTGGATTATTTAAATGGGGGGCATGGCCACAGTTTGCCATTTTATAAAAATGTAAGTTTTTAATTTTATTTTGAAAATATTGTGCTTGAGCAATGTTGACAATAGCATCGTTTTCACCGTGAAAATATAATGTGGAAGGTATGTTACTAAAATCAAGATTAAAACAAGAAAAGCTATATAATTCATAAAGCCAAGAAAACCAATTTTGATGATTGTCTAAAGAAATATTGAGATTTTTTAACATTTTTGTGCTATTGCCATCGTGCAAAGAGTTTAATATAGAAAATTGTTTTAGAGTTTCAAGTGGAGTTGTGGCAAAATTATGAGAAAAATTTTTAGCAACTTCTAGTGACATACCAGCAGAGATATTAGCATTTTTTATCATTTGAAACGGCGGTGCTAACAAAACTAAATATTTTGGTTGTAAAATTTTTTCGGCAATTAATTTTAATGCAATTTGACCTCCCAAACTCCAGCCTATCAGAATATGAGGTGTTTTATTGGCAAAAATAACATTATTAAGAAAATTTTTATAAGAGCTAAATGCAGAATAATTAAAAGAAAATAGATTGCAATTTTTGTTATGAAATAATGGTTCTAAAGCATTGTAGTTTTGAGCCCAACCGCTAAAACAAAAAACATCTTTTAACATTTGTAATATATGATTTTTTATGTTTTAATTTTATTATATCAAATAAATTTTAACTAAAAATTAAAATCACTATCGCCGAATTTATCTTTAAATTTAGAAACTTGTGCATCTTTGCTATTAACAATTTGAGAAGATTTATCTTGCCAAGCAGGATGATTAATTGGGCTAAGATCGAGGTGAAGAACTTGACCTTCTTTGCCCCAAGTGGTAAGAATTTCAAAAGAACTGCCATCAGTATTTAAAACTTTTATTTTATGTTGTTTTGGATTGATGCCGTTTAATGCAGATTTTTTATTGTTTGTTGTTTTTGCTTTTGTTTGTTTATCAGTTCCAGTAGACATAAAAAATAGTTTAACTTATTGAAAAAAATATTTGTCAATAGATACTTTTAATGCTTTCTTTCTTTTTTAGAAACAAAAAACCAAAAATTTCTTATATTAACAATCAAGTGCAACTTAATGAAATTTTACTGCTTTTAAAACAACAACATTATTTAGCAATTGATACCGAATTCTATCGTCAAAACACTTATTATCCTCAATTATGCTTATTGCAAGTAGCTTTTCTTTATAAAAAACAAACTAATATTGTTTTAATTGACTGTTTGACCGATTTATGTTTAGTTGATTTTTGGCAAATTATTTTAGATGAAAAAATTATTAAAATTATGCATTCTGCTTTGCAAGATGTGCAGATATTTTATAATTATATTAAAGCGAAGCCAAAAAATATTGTCGATACTCAAATTATGGCAAATTTTTGTGGTTTCGATTTTAATATTGGTTATGCCACTTTATTGCAAAAAACTTTAAATAAAAATTTAAATAAAGATCAGCAAAATAGCGATTGGCGAATACGTCCATTAAGCCAAAAACAACTTGATTATGCCACAGGAGATGTGCTTGATTTGTTTAATGTTTATCAAAAACTGTATAAAATTCTTGAAAATAAACAAATGGTGAGTTATTTTGACGAAGAAATGGTTAAATTTATTAATGAAATAGAAAATCCCGATTATTTCCATTTAGTAAACAAAATTTTACATAAAAATAATCAGAATTATCATCTGCAATTAATTCATTTAATTTTACTGCGAGAAAAGTGGGCAAAAATTTATAATGTAAATAGACAAAAAGTGCTAAAAGATGATGATTTTGTTGATTTTATTAATAACAATATGGTTAGAAATAATTTTAATCAAAATATGGCACTTGATTTTGCAAATAAAAATTACGAATCAAATTCTGATCAATATCATTATATCAATAATGAAATTTTAAAAAAACAAAAAATCTTAAAAAAAATTGGGCAAGAAGTGGCAGATGAAAAAAATATTTGTCAACAATTCTTGCTTTCTAGCAAACATCTTAATAAAATTATTCATGATTGTATCAATCATAAATCTGGCAACTTAATCAATATTATTGGTAGTTGGCGATATAATTTATTTGGCTCTAAAATAGAAAATATTATAAAAAAATGGAAAAATATTTCATAGCAAACTGGAAGATGAATAATAGTTTTCAAGAATTAGAAAATTGGCTTGAAGATTTTTATGAAAATTGCAACAACATTGCCGAAAGTAGCGATGCAATTACTTTAATCATGTGTCCTCCTAATACCTTACTTGATCATCTCGATTCTGAATTGGTTGAAGACGGTTTTGAATTTCTCGAATATGTGGCAAAACAAGAACATAAATCTCCAGACAGTTTTTCTGCCGAAGAAATTATTAAATATGTATATCAAAGTAGACCAATTAAAATTGGTGCCCAAGATTGTCACTATCAATTAAGTGGTTCTTTTACAGGCAATACTAGTATTAAAATGTTAAAAGATGTTAATTGCGAATTTGTATTAGTTGGGCACTCCGAAAGAAGAGCTTTAAATGCCGAAACAAATCAAGTTGTTTCTTTAAAATCATCAATCGCTTTAGAACATAAAATAACTCCTATTATTTGTCTAGGAGAAAATAAAGAACAAAGAGAACAAGGTAATTATCTTGCTTTTATCTTGCAACAATTAGTCGAATCTTTGCCAAATCAAATTGAAGAAGATCAAAAAATAATCATTGCTTATGAGCCAATTTGGGCGATTGGCACAGGAAATGTTGCTGTAATAGAGCAAATACAAGAAGTGGTTGATACTATCAAAAGCAAACTTATACAATTGCAACCGCAACTATCTTTTGCAGTGTTATATGGAGGCTCTGTTGATTCTAATAATTCTCAAAAAATTATGCAAATCAAGGGTTTAGATGGGTTATTAATTGGTAAAGCAAGCCTAGATGCTGTTGAATTTTTAAAGATTGTTCAATCTGGTTTAAATTGATGTCTATCGTTAAAAAAATCGCTTGGCAAGATCCATTATTATTGGTCGAAAAAATTGTTGCCAATTATCAAGAAAATTTAGTTTTTTTATATTCTGCTTTGTGGCAAAAAGTTGATAATTCCAAATCTTTTTTAGCCTTATTTCCTATTGAAACAATGATGCTAAACAACTTTTCTCAGCTTGATGTTTTTTTGCAAAATAATCAAAAAACTTGGTTTGGTTATTCCTCTTATGAAAATATCATTGATCTTGAAAAAATAAGTTTATCAAATAATTTTTACATAAAAACTACACCTTTTTTTTGGCAAAATTTTGGTTTAGTTTTGGAGTTTGATCATAGTAAAAAGAAGCTTTTAATCAAATATCAACATCAAAAATACCTTGATTTTATTTTAGAATGTTGTAAAAGCGATTTACCGCCGAGTCTAAAAAATTTACCAAAAGCTCAAAACATTATAACCAATCTTAATAAAAAACAATATTTGCAGGCAATTCTTGATATTCAGCAAAAAATTTTGGCAGGTGACTTATTTCAAACTAATCTTACTCAAAAATTTTATGGTTTGTTAAATCAAAATATCAATCATTCTTCTGCATTTTATTTATTTGCCAAATTAATGCAAATAAGCCCTGCTAATTATTCTAGTTTTGCGGTTTTTAACGAAACTTTTATCATTTCTGCTAGCCCAGAATTATTTTTGGAAGCAAAAAATCAGCAAGTGCTTAGTAAGCCAATTAAAGGCACAATAGCTAGCAAAGATAACCAACAACAAGATTTAGAACAGCAAAAAATATTACAAAATTCTAGTAAAGATATTGCAGAAAACCTAATGATAACCGATCTTATGCGAAATGATCTTGCCAAAGTTTGTAAAGCAAGTAGTGTGCTGGTGCCAAAATTATTTGAACTACACAGTTATAAAAATTTACACCATCTAGTTTCGAGTGTTTCTGGCAAATTAGCAAAAAAATATAATTACGGCAGTTTAATTAAAGCTTGTTTTCCGCCAGGTTCCATGACAGGTGCTCCTAAACTTGAAGCTATAAAAGTTGCTAATCAGCACGAAAAACAATGTCGAGGAATTTACAGCGGTTGCCTTGGTTTTATTGCTAAAAATCGCTTAAATTTAGCAGTGGTAATACGTACTTTAATTTTACAACAAAATCAATTCGAGTTTCAAGCAGGCGGTGCTATTACTTATGCTTCTGATCCTATGCAAGAATTTTTTGAAGTTGAGGTAAAAAGCTCTGCTTTACACAAATTATTATCTTAACAAATTATAATATGAAAACAATTATCATTATTCCTGCCCGAATGGCTTCTACCAGATTACCAAATAAGCCTTTGGCAGATATTTCTGGTCAAACCATGATAAGCAGAGTTTATCAACAGGCTATAAAAACTAATCTTGAAGTTGTTGTGGCTTGCGATAGTTTAGAAATTGCCCATGAAATCAATAAAATTGGCGGTAAATATGTGCTTACCGATCCAGATTTGCCATCTGGAACCGATCGTATTTATCAAGCCTACCAAAAGCTTGGCGCTAATCACGATGTTGTGGTAAATTTGCAGGGCGATCTACCAAATATTGATGCAAAACTAATTTTGCAATGTGTTAATTTGTTAGATAATCCAAATTGTGATATTGGCACTTTGGCTTCAATAATTGCCGATAAAGAACAAATAAACAACCCTAATGTGGTAAAAATAGCTTTGAATTCGCAAAAACAAGCTTTATATTTTTCAAGAAGTGCAATTCCGTATAAAGCTACCGATTATTTGCATCATATCGGTATTTATGCCTACACAAAATCTGCTCTAAAAAAATTTGTTAGTCTACCACCAGCAAAGTTAGAAAAACAAGAAAGTCTTGAGCAATTACGAGCCTTAGAAAATAATCTAAAAATTTTTGTTGAAACAGTAAATTCACACCCAATTTCGGTCGATACTCCAGCAGATTTAATTTTAGCAAATAAAATATGTAGTATAAAAAATGATTAAAAAAATCACAAATACTTTTTTAGTAGGCTGGAAAGAGTGGTTTAACCTCGATTTTTTAGGTTTGCCAGCCATTAAAGGCAAAATTGATACCGGAGCAAAAACATCGGTTTTACATGCTTTTAACATAGAAAATTTTTTTTTAGAAGAAATAGAATATGTAAAATTTCATATTCATCCGTTGCAGAAAAATCATGGCTTGGTGCGAGAATGCATAACTCCTGTTATTGATAAAAGAATTGTTTCAGATTCTAGCGGTAAAAAAGAAAAAAGATTTTTTATTTTGGCAAATATCAAAATTGGCAACATCAATATTTGCACTCATTTAAGTTTGGCAAATCGAGATACTATGTCTTTTCGTATGCTTTTAGGCAGAGATGCTCTAAAACAAGCTAAAATACAAGTTGATGTATCAAAATCTTTTGTTCAAGGTAAGTTAAAAAAACAACAAATTAGCAAAATGTATAAAAATTTAGGCTCTAAACAATTTTAGTTTATTTTCACATCTACTAAAGCTATAATTTATCTATGCAAAACAAGTATATAAAACATTCCCATGTTTTATATACTTGTTTTGCATAGATAAATTATAGCTTTAGTAGATGTGAAAATAAACTAAAATTGTCCTAGGGAGTAAAATACTTTATTATAATGTGGTTTACTTAATAGAAACGGCATTAGTTAGGTGTTGTTTATTAGTTTGTTAGCAACAAATAATAAAGCAAAATTAAGTAAACTAAACAATAAAATTAACACAAAATATTTTGCGATAAGCTGTTGATTGCAAATCATAAAAATGATAATAAAATTGGTTATTAAAATATAAGTAGCAATAATTTTGTTCAGTAAATTTGGGCTAAACAAAATTTTTATCAATAAAAAACAAAAAATAATCGCAAAGTTTAAGAAAAATATATTATTTATGGTTAAAAAACTAATAAATACCACTTGGTTGTTGATTATTTGGTTGTGTTGTTTTTATATCTTCTAATTCAATATTTTTTGAAGATTCTTCAATTATAGCATCTAGAGAGTTGTTGTTTGATATATTTTTTTCAACAGGTTGCATTGCTTGTGTTTCGTTGTTTTTATTATTTATTACAGATTCTTCTTGGGTTAAATTTTCTTCTGATATAGCTTCTTCTGATATAATATCGTTAAGTTTGAGAGCTTCGGAAAAAATATGTTCTTTTGGAGTTTCTGGATTTGGATATTGCCCTGTGAGACGATCAATTTTTTCAAACTTAACTTCATTAGGAATGCGAAAAGGGGTAGAAGGTGTATTTTTTAGAGCTTCTTTCATAAAGTTAATAAAAATAGGTAAAGAAACTGAAGAGCCAGTTTCTTCTCTACCTAAAGTTTTAGGAGTATCAAAACCAATATAAACTGCCATAACTAAATCGGGAGAAAAGCCTACAAACCAAGAATCAATAGAATTATTGGTGGTGCCAGTTTTACCAGCCACAATTTTACCAATAGATTTTGCTCTGCCAGCCGTTCCTCTTTCTACCACTCCTTGCAACATTGAAGTTATTTGATAGGCAGTTGCAGGATCGGTTATGGTTTGACGGTTATCTGGTATATTTGGCATAGGCAAATCTTTTTGAATAGGCATTTTGTTTAAATTCAACACTTTGCAATTATCACAAGATCGGTTGTCGAGACGATATATTGTTTTACCAAAACGATCTTGTATTTTTTCAATTAAAGCAGGGCTAATTTTTTTGCCACCATTAACCATCATAGCATATGCTGTTGCCATTTTCATTACGGTTGTTTCGGTTGAGCCTAAAACTAAAGAGTAAATTTTTTGCGGATTATCGTTTACTTGAAATCTTTTTACTACTTCTGCCACTTTATCAAGGCCAATATCGCTTGCCATTCGAACGGCTGTTACATTAAAAGATTGTTCAAGTGCATTTCTTAAAGTGGTAAGACCATAAAATTTACCAGAATAATTAGAAGGGCTATATGAAGGCATACCAAAACCTTGATTAAGAGAAATAGCCTCATCAATAACAACAGAAGCGGGGTTTAAGCCATTTTCTAGGGCGGCAATATAGCCAAAGGTTTTCATGGTTGAGCCAGGTTGTCTCATGGCTTGAGTTGCCCTGTTAAATTGATTGGGAGAATCAACATAACCACCTGACATTGCTAAAACTTTACCACTATGGGGGTTAAGTATTGCAAAACCACCATTAACTTCAGGTATTTGTTTTAGCAAGTAAAAATTTGGTTTAGAAGAAATTGCCTCAACTAAAATAATGTCACCAACTGCAAAAATATCGGAAATTTTTTTGGGTGCAGGGCCTCTACTATCTATTGTTTTATATAATTTTGCCCATTTACTTGTTGAAAATTCAATGTTACCAATGTTGTTATTTTCGAGACCAATGGTTACGGTATCTTTGTTTATGGTTAACACAACTGCCTTTTGCCAATGTGGTTGATATAATTTTTCTATTTTAAATTCGACTAAAACATTATGCCAATTGTGAGTTATATCTATTGTGTGTAAAGGACCGCGGTAGCCATGTTTTTGATCGTATTCTTCGATGCCATTAACAAAAGATTTTAAAGCTATTTGCTGTAAATTAGGATCTAGAGTTGTGCTTACTACAATACCGTCTTCAAAAACATGATCAGAGCCATAAAGAGAAGTGAGTTCTTTTTTTACACTATCAGAAAAAAAGCTACTTTCTGAATTGTTGCTGTTGTTTTGATTAATTATCTTGATGGGATTATTTACTGCCGTTTCTAATTCGTTTTTGTTGATAAAATTTTCTATATACATTCTTTGCAAAACCCAATCGCGCCTGTTTTTAGCTTTTTCTATGTTTTTTCTAGGATCTAATTTTGATGGAGCTTTAGGTAGTGTAGCCAATAATGCCATTTCTTCTAGCGAAATATCGGTAATTGATTTATTAAAATATACTTGACTCGCCGCTTCAACCCCATAGGAACCAGAACCAAGATATATTTGATTAAGATATAATTCTAAAATATGTTCTTTAGAAAATTCTTTAGAAATACGATAAGCCAATATTGCTTCTTTGATTTTGCGTTGCCAAGTTCTTTCACGCGTAAGTAAGAAATTTTTAACTACTTGTTGAGTGATAGTAGAAGCTCCACCCACATTACCTTCACCACTAATTATGCCTAATATATTGGTGATGGAAGTGCGTAAAATTGCTAAAAAATCAACCCCAGAATGTTTATAAAAATTAGCATCTTCTGCTGCCAAAAAAGCATTTATCAAATTTTGTGGTATGTGTTTAATTTCGATAAATACTCTTTTTTCTTTGGAAAATTCGCTAATTAAAGAACCGTCAGAAGCATAGATACGTGTGGTGGTGATGGGATTATAAGTTTTGAGCTGTTCATAGTTAGGCAAATTTTCGCTATTTTCTTTAAAAATAACAATAACAGCAACAATTATGAAAGTAATAATGAATAATAGTAATGCTAATAAAGTGGCAAAAAATTTTTTCATATTGTTTCTTTTTTAGATCGAGGATCGAAGTAAAATAATATTGGTGCCGAAATGTATATAGAGGAGTATGTGCCTAAAGCTATACCAAAAAAAGTTGCCATACTAAAACTAAATAAAACATTGCCTCCATAGATTATGAGAGCCAACAAAGAAATAAGAGTTGTGCTAGCGGTTAATATGGTGCGACTTAATGTAGAATTAATGCTTGTATTGATGAGATCGTTAAGATTTATTTTGGGATGTTTTTTTAGATTTTCTCGAATGCGATCGTAAATTACTACAGAATCGTTAATAGAATAGCCGATTACAGTGAGAATACAAGCAATTGAGGTGAGATTAAATTCAAGACCAGTGATTGCAAAAAAACCAAGAACCACTATTGCATCGTGCAACAAGGCAAAAATACCGCCAATACCAAATTGCCATTCAAAGCGAATGGTAATGTAGATCATTATGGCAATGAAAGAAAATAATAAAGCTAGTAAGCCTTTAAAAATAAGCTCGGAGCCAACTTGTGGACCGACATAATCTATTTTACGATATTGAATTTGGGTGAAATTTTCTTGCAAAACTTGTTGCATATTTTTTACTACGAAATTTTGTTGTTGATTAGCCAATGGAAGTTTTATTAAAAAAGAATTATTATCGATATTTTGTATTTGCACATCAAAAAATTTGCTCGACAAAACATTACGTAAATTATCGGCCGTGGTTAAGTTGTTTGAATTTTTTGGAAGTTCTATTTCAATTAACACTCCACCAGCAAAATCTATGCTAAGATTTAAACCTTTGAAAAATACTAAAATTAGTGAAAATATCATAGAAATAATAGAAAAATAAATTGCCACCCTGCGGTAAGACATAAAATTTATTTGGCTATTTTTAAAAAGATTGCGTAGAGTTTTTATCATATTTATTGAGGCAATTTATAATATTTTTATAATATTTGCTATAAAATTGTAGCTAATATTTTTTTAATTACAACTCAATTTTTATGAAGTAAAAAAATAAAATTTTTATTTGCTTTTTAAAAATTTGTCTTTAGAATTTAAAATAAATTAGCAAAACTAATAACCC
>JBILTH010000125.1:0-3461 GCA_044371635.1 Rickettsiales bacterium | reverse complement strand
AATGATACAAGTGTATTATTTTGAACATCTAGAAATTGCAATTATAAAACAATCAATAATAATAAAGCAAAATTGCACTAAATATTAATTTTCAAATTGGGACATGACGAACAAAAAAAATATTTTAATTGTTGATGATGAAATTACACAATGTAAAATAATAAGTAGATTTATTGAAAATTTAGGTCATAATCATCTTGTAATTAACAGTGGTTTACAAGTTGTAGATGTTTTTATGAATAAAAAATTAATTAATGAAATTTCTTATAAAGATATCGATATTATGTTGCTAGATCTTTCAATGCCAGATCTAGATGGTCTTACCATTTTAAAACAAATAAATTCTATTAGAGGTGAATTGCAAGTTATTGTTCTTACCGCCAACCAAGACATCAACACTGCAATTGCAGCCATTAACTGTGGTGCAATTGATTATGTTGTGAAAGGCGAAACCGATATGTTTGCACGCATAACAGCATCTATTAACAATGCTATAGATAAACGAAATTTAAAATATCAAATTTCTCATCTTACTAGAAAAATTAAAGATCAAGTATCTTTTTCAGATGTTTTAGGGCAGAGTGAAATTATTAATCAAGCAATAAAAATGGCAAAAAAAGTGGCAAATTCCAATATTTCTGTTTTGCTAGAAGGTCCAAAAGGTTCTGGCAAAGAATTATTTGCTTCTGCCATTCATGGCTCTAGTCAAAGATCGGGCAAGCCTTTTGTGGTGGTGGATTGCGAAATGTTAAAATATAACAACGGCGAAGAAGAAATGTTTGGTTTAGAAAAAAATTTTTTTGATAATTCTTTTAGAAAAATAAGCAGGTTGCAAGAAGCCAATAACGGCACTATTTATTTAAATAAAATAGATACTTTACGCCCAGAATTGCAAGTAAAACTATTGCGTTTTATGCAACAAGGCGAATTAACATTTAGTAATAATAAATTGCCTTTAAAATATAATGTCCGCATTATCGCTTCTACCACTAAAGAACTACCAGAACTCATTAAACAAAAAAAATTTCGAGAAGATTTATACTATCGCATCAACACTTTTTCAATTAAAATACCTAGTTTAAAAGAAATGGGCGAAAAAGATATTGGTTTGTTAATTGAAAATTTTTATCGTAATTTTTCTGTGCATGAAAATAAAAAAATCAAATCTGTGTCTTCGGAAGCAATATATTTGTTGCAAAATTATGAATGGGAAGATAATATTCGTCAGTTAAAAAATAGTATATTTCGTGCGGTTGTGTTGTGTGATGGCGAAGTAATTAAGCCAGAACACTTTCCTAACTTGGTTTATAAAGAACACAACAACATTATCAAAGCAAAAGCTAGTATCAAAAAAAATTCCGATATTAGTAGCGAATTGATAGATATTTTTGATGATGATGGCGGTTGTAAATCTCTCGATTTTTTAGAAGAAGAAGTGATTAAAAGATTGGTAAATATTTATAATGGCAATTTATCGGAAGTAGCGAAACAACTAAATATAGGTCGATCAACAATTTATCGTAAATTAAAAATATCAGAAAATGTCTAAAATTACTACAGCGGTTTTTCCAGTTGGTGGGCTAGGAACAAGATTTTTACCTGCAACTAAAGCTATGCCAAAAGAAATGCTTCCTATTGCAAACAAGCCCATAATTCAATATGCTTTCGAAGAGGCGCAACAAGCAGGTATTGAAAAATTTATTTTTGTTACTGGCAGAAATAAAAATGCTATCAACAACCATTTCGATCATGTTTATGAACTTGAAGATAATTTAAATGACAGTGGCAAATCGCAAGAGTTAGAAAATATCATGAGTTGGATGCCAAAAGCGGGACAGATTTGTTTTGTAAGACAACAAAAACCGCTAGGTTTGGGTCATGCAGTTGCTTGTGCTCAAAATTTTTTGTCTAAAGATGAGCCTTTTGTGGTTATTTTAGCCGACGAATTATTAATGCCAAGCCTTCATGGATCAGGAAATTTTTTAGCTAAAATGCTTGATTTTTATTATCAACAAAATCATAATTGTAGTGTTGTTGGAGTTGATTCAGTAGAAAAGTCTCAAACTAATAAATATGGTATTATTGCCGTTGATGGTAATAAAAACAACAATCTTATTGTTAACATGGTCGAAAAACCTAGTCCAGATTTAGCTCCTTCAAACTTGGCAATTATTGGTCGCTATATTTTACAACCTAAAATTTTCGAATATTTAGCTAAAACCAAGCAAGGCAAAGGCAATGAAATTCAGCTTACCGATGCTATGCAACAAATGTGTCAAGATCAGCCTTTTTACTATCAGCAACTTAATCATGCTAGGTTTGACTGTGGCAGTGTTTTAGGATACATCGAGGCAAATATTGCTTTTGCTGTTAATAATCATGACATTTCAAACGAGGTAAAAAAAATTATTACTAAATATTTATAACATTATGTCAAAAAAAACTGCTATTGTTTTCCCTGGGCAAGGCTCGCAATTTGTTGGTATGGGCTTTGATTTGGCTCAAAATTTTTCTGTTGCCAAACATTTATTTGCCGAAATAGACGAACAACTTAAATTTAAACTAAGTACCTTAATGTTTGAGGGTCCTACCGAAGAACTAACGAAAACTCAATACGCTCAACCTGCTCTTATGGCGGTTTCAATAGCTATTGTAAAAATTTTATTAACCGAAACAAAACTGCCATTTAGTGCTTTTGCCTCTCTTACTGCTGGGCATTCGTTGGGAGAATATTCTGCACTTTGTGCCAGTGGTGTTTTTGATGTTAAAACCACTTCTAATTTATTGCAAATTAGAGGTTTGGCTATGGCAAAATGTGGCGAAAAAAATCAAGGAGCAATGTTGGCTTTGTTGGGTGGAGAGCCAGAACAAATATCGTTACTAACAAAAAAAGCTAGCAGTTTTGGTGTTTGTCAAATTGCAAACGATAATTCTATAGGGCAGGTGGTTATTTCGGGTGAAAAAAAAGCAATTGATTATGCTATTTTAATTGCCAAAGAATTTGGAGTAAAAAGAACAATTCTATTGCCAGTGAGCGGAGCCTTTCATAGTGATCTTATGCTTGATGCTAAACAACAAATGTCGCAAGCTCTAAATAATATTAGCTATAAACAACCGCAAGTGCCTGTAATTGCCAATGTTACTGCTTTGCCAATTGTTTCTGTTGACGACATTCCTAATTTGCTTACCAGCCAAATTACTGGTTCAGTTTTATGGCGACAAACCAATTTATATTTTGCACAACAACAAATTGAAAGAATTGTTGAAATCGGTTCGGGTAAAGTTTTGTGCGGTTTGGCAAACAAAACCTGCCCACAAATCGAAACTTTATCATTGCAAAATAATCAAGATATTATTAATTTGTTAAACACTTTATAATTTCTAAAAAATGAATGAAAAAAAACAAAAACACACTGATAGATCTTTATCAAAAAAATGAAGAGTATTTAAATAAATATATT
>JBILTH010000124.1:0-3480 GCA_044371635.1 Rickettsiales bacterium | reverse complement strand
ATAACCAAAATATCCCAAAACTAGCTAGAAAAAATACTCAAAAAATCATCATATCGTTAGTAATTTAACAAAAATCTCACAAACCAAAATCTAGTTAGACTAATTTTTTTCGAGATTCAACATTGCCATTATCATGCCACAGAGATATTTAAAAACAATTGCAATCCTATAATTATTAATACCTTTTAAATTAGAGTGCAATCTAGTTTGGTAAGAGCTTTACTCAATTATGAAATAAATGAATCTGAAAAAATTACAAGTTTAATAAATTGTTTTCAAAACCAATTAACCGGTAGTGAAATAGAAGATAGTGTTTATGATAAAATTGCTAAAATAAATAGAGAAATAGAATCATCATTATCAGATGACTATAAATAAATATGGACAAAAGTTAAATATAGAATTATAAATGGGATTTGGTATTGCATTTTATTATTTTTCTTTTTTGATTAAACATAGTCAAAATAAATTTATCGTGTTGCTTATAGGCAAAACGATCGGTCATGCCAGCAATATATTTGCAAATAGCATCTGCTAATTGTTGCTCATGATTAATGTTTTGATTAAAATTATTAATAAGCATATTTGGGTTCGCAAAATAAAAATCAAATAAATCGGCAATGATTTTTTCTGCATTGCAAGTCATAGTATTAACCAAGCTATGTTTGTACATATTTTTTTGTAAAAAAATTTTTATTTTTTGTTGTATATTCAACATTTCTGGCGAAAAGCTAGCAACAAAATTTTCTTGATCTTGTATTTCTTGAAAGCTCTTGATTTTTAAAGTTTGTAAATTTTTTTTGGTTTGATTAATTACATCAATCATCATAGTTAAAGTAAGTTGTTTTTTTGCTTCGCAAACTAATATTTCTGTTTTTAAATTAGAATATTTGGCAATTAGATCGCTATAAACACTACCTATCAAAGGTAAATCTAAAATATCTGATACCTGAAATAAATTAGCTCTAATACCATCTTCTAAATCATGATTATTATAAGCTATATCATCTGCTAAAGAGGCTATTTGAGCCTCAAGAGAAGGATTTTTATTGAGTTGTAAATTAAATTGTTTATTGTAATTTGCCACCGCTAAAGAAGGTTGTAAAATTTTGCCATTATGCTTCACAACACCTTCTAGCATTTCCCAAGATAAATTCAAACCCAAATAGTTTGCCGAATAATTTTCGATTTGAGTGATAATTTTTAAAGTATGGTCGTTATGAGAAAAACCGCCAAAGTTTTTCATTTTAGTGTTAAGAGCATTTTCGCCAGCATGTCCAAATGGCGGATGACCAAGATCGTGAGCAAGGGAAATGTTTTCTGCTAAAATTTTGTTGATATTTAAGTTGGTTGCTAAAAATCTGGCAATATAAGCAACTTCTAGTGAATGAGTAAGTCTAGTGCGATAGTGATCGCCTTGATGATTAACAAAGACTTGAGTTTTGTATTGTAATCTGCGAAAAGCGGTAGAATTTATTATTTTTGCATAATCAAGATCAAAATTATAATTGACAAAATCAGAATTGGTAAAATTAAAATGTTGGGAATACAAATTATTGGTATTTTCTGCAAAATAATGTTGACCGATAGATTTTTTTATTGCAAAACTAGCTAACATTATTTTATCACTTTTAATTTTTTACCAACTTCAACAAAGGCAGTAATTGCACTATCAAGATGTTCTTTATCGTGAGAAGCAGAAATTTGCACTCGAATTCGAGCAGTATCTTTTGGCACTACAGGATAAGAAAAAGCAATAACATAAATACCATAATCTTCGATCATTATTTGTGCGAATTTGCTTGCTAAAATAGCATCATATAACATCACTGGAACAACGGGATGAGTGCTTTCTTTACTATAAATATCAAAACCAGCAGAGATGATTTTTTGACGAAAATATTGAGTGTTAAGAGCTAATTTTTCGATTAAAGATTTTGAATTTTCAATCATGTTTAAAACTTCTAAACCAACCGAAGCAACCAAGGGCAAAATATTATTAGAAAATAAATATGGTCTAGAATAGTTTCTTAGTTTATTAATAATATTTTTTTTCGAAACAATAAAACCGCCACCAGCACCACCTAGTGCTTTACCCAAAGTGCTAATCAAAATATCTACCCTACCTTCTACTTTGCATAATTCTACAGTTCCTTTACCATTTTTTCCAATAAAACCTGTGGCATGAGAATCGTCAACCACAACAATAGCATTATATTTATCGGCTAAATTACAAATTGAAGGTAAATTAGCAATATCGCCATCCATAGAAAAAACACCATCGGTTACAATGATTTTATTTTGATGATCTTGTGCCTCTTGTAGTTTTTGTTCTAATTTTTGCATATCATTATATTTATAAAAATATCTTTTTGCTTTACAAAGTCTAATGCCATCAATAATGCTAGCATGGTTAAGATCGGCAGAAATAATAGCATCTTGCTCGTTAAACAGGGCAGAAAACAAGGCACCATTAGCTGCAAAACAAGAAGAAAAAGTGATACAATCTTCATAACCTAAAAAGTTGGCTAATTTGTTTTCGAATTTTTTATGAATATCAAGAGTGCCACAAATAAATCTTACCGAAGCAGTTCCTAAACCATATTCTTCTAAAGATTTTTTTGCCACAGTAATTAAACTATGATTATTTGCCAAACCTAAATAATTGTTGGCACAAAAATTTAAAACCTTTTTTTTGTTATTATTGTGCCAAATTTTAATTTCTGCCGATTGCTGACCAGAAATTTGATATTCGTTTTTATATAATCCGCTATCTTGTAATTTAATTAAATCATTATCGATTTGTTGGAGAAAAATTTTACTAAACATTAAAAAAAAATATTGATTAATTAAGTATAAGCAGTTAAAATTTTGCTTTATATTGATTATTGTAAAAAAACATTATCTTAAAATCAACAATCAAATAACAATTTGTTGTTTTTATATGTTTTTTAATTTAATCAATAATTTTATTATAAATTCAATTAAAATCATACCAAAATATGAAACAATTCTTGCGTATCGTTGCACTTTCTGTTGCAACTGTTGCCCTTTTAACCTCTTGCTATAAAGGTTCTTGCAAAAAATCTTCTTGTCATGGTTACAAAAAAGAAACATCAAAAGAAGAAACTGCAAAACCAATCATCATAAATGAAAAATCAACTCAAAATAGTGTTGATAAAATCATTGTTCCAGAAGTAAAAGAGGTTAAAAAATCAACAAAACCAGCTAAACCAGTTAAACCAGCTAAAAAAACAAAAAAAACCAAAGCTAAAAACGAAACTGCAACTCAAGTTAAAGTCGAAACTCCAGCTAAATCTAACTAATATTTAAAAAAATATACTTAATGTTTCCCGTTGCGTTATAAAGCAACGGGTTTTGAAAAAATTTACCTTCATAAAAATTTTTACTGTCAATAGTTTAAACTAAATTATTTTTTAGTTTGGGTTGGTAACAAAAACAATATTAACCAAATTATGC
>JBILTH010000123.1:0-3503 GCA_044371635.1 Rickettsiales bacterium | reverse complement strand
GAAGCCAGAACTCCATTAATCATCTCTGGTTCTACCGATAATAATTCTAATCTTTATCAGCAAATAAATAACTTAATTTCTTTTTTAAAACCAGATGATTTTCAAATTGAAGAAAAAGAAAAATCGGTATTTTTTACCGAAAAAGGCATTGAAAATATCGAAACTCTACTTAAAAAACAAAAAATTATTAATCCCGATTCTTCTTTATACGAACCCAACAATATTGCCTTGGTTCATCATTTAAACCAAGCATTAAAAGCTCATAACTTATTTAAAAACGAAACTGATTATATTGTTAAAAACAATTCTGTTATTATTATCGACGAATTTACAGGTAGAATGCAAGAAGGCAGAAGATTTTCTGATGGTTTGCATCAAGCTCTTGAAGCTAAAGAAGGTTTAAAAATTCGCAATGAAAATCAAACACTTGCTTCTATTTCTTTTCAAAATTATTTTAGACTTTATAATAAACTAGCGGGTATGACAGGTACAGCAAGCAATGAAGCAGTTGAATTTGAAGAAACTTACAATTTGGCTGTAGTTTCAATTCCTCCTCATAAAAAAATTGCTAGACAAGATTTTAACGACGAAATATATAAAAATACTGAAGCAAAACATAAGGCTATTGTGAAAGCAGTGAAAGAAGCCTATGAAAAACAACAACCAGTTTTGCTAGGCACGGTAAGTATTGAAAAATCTGAAACTATTTCAAAAGTATTGGCAAAACATAATTTGCCACATCAAGTTTTAAATGCTAAATATCATGATAAAGAAGCCGAAATTATTGCCAAAGCAGGCAAGCCAAAAGCAATTACCATTGCTACCAATATGGCAGGAAGAGGAACAGACATTATGCTTGGTGGCAATCCAGAAGTTGAAACTAAAAACTATACCGATCTGCAAAAAAAATCTGATATTTTAGCAAAAATTAAAATTGATAAACAAACAGTTATTGATGCAGGAGGGTTGTTAGTTTTAGGCACAGAAAGGCACGAAAGTAGAAGAATAGACGATCAATTAAGGGGTAGGGCAGGTAGGCAGGGCGATCCTGGTGTCTCTAGATTTTTTGTTGCTCTTGATGATGATTTGATGAGAATTTTTTATTCAGAAAAGATGACTAATTTTTTGGCAGGTTTATCTTTGCCAGAAGATGAGCCAGTTACTCATGGTTTAATTACAAAAAGCTTAAAAACAGCTCAAAAAAAAGTCGAAACCCATAACTATGAAATTAGAAAAAATCTTTTAAAATTTGATGATATTATTAATTTTCAACGTAAAAATATTTATCAATTGCGCAATAAAATTATTTCTCAAACCGATCTTGTGCCACAAATTTTACAATATAGCAATCAAATTATTCTCGATTTATGTGCAGATGCTATGCCAAAAAATAGTTATCCAGAGCAATGGTTACTTTCTTCTCTTGATTGCGAATTATTTCGAATTTATGCACTAAAATTAAATTTAGTTGAGCTTTTACATCAAGATGATAAGCAGCATATTATTCAAGCCATTACATCTGCAGTTAATAATTTATTTGCCGAAAAAATTGCTGATATTGGAGTAGATAATTTTATTGAAGTGATAAAGCAAATTTTTTTAAATGTGCTAGATAACGAATGGAAAGATCACTTACTTTCGCTTGATAAACTGCGTCAAGGAATTAATTTAAGAGCTTATGCACAGAAAGATCCTTTAATGGAATACAAAAAAGAAGCTTTTGCTTTGTATGAAGATATGATGTTAAGAATTGAAGAAACGGTAGTTTCTCATTTAAGTCATGTGCAAATTAGTAAAGAAGAAGCTTTGGTTGAGGTTGTTGAAAATTCTGTCAAAAAAACAAATAAATCAATGAAAAAAAATAAAAAATAATTTATGAGTAAAAGAATTTATCTTTATGATTCAACTTTACGAGATGGTGCTCAAACTAGCACGGTAAATTTTACTGTGCAAAATAAAATCGATTTTTCTCTTGCTCTCGATCAATTAGGAGTAGATTACATAGAAGGAGGTTGGCCTGGTGCCAATCCAACAGATGACAATTTTTTTGCTAAATTACCAAGTTTGCAAAATTCTCAATTTGTGGCTTTTGGCATGACTAAAAAAAATGGAGTTTCTGCCGAAAACGATCCTAATCTCAATGCTCTTACCAATAGTTCTGCCTTTGCGGTTTGTGTTGTTGGTAAAAGCTGGGATTTTCATCTTACTTATGCTTTAAACATCACACAAAAAGAAAATGAGCAAATGATTTTGCAATCTTTACAACACATTATAGCGAAAAAAAAAATAGCAATGTTTGATGCCGAACATTTTTTTGATGGTTATAAATCTAATCCTGTTTTTGCTTTGCAAATTTTAAAAACTGCTTATCAAGCCAACCCAAGATGGATTATTCTCTGCGATACCAACGGTGGAACCTTACCTAGCGAAATAAAAACTATAGTTTCAGAAGTGACAAAACATATACCTGGCAGTCAACTTGGCATTCATTGTCATAACGACACAGGTAATGCGGTTGCAAATTCTATTGTGGCAGTTGAGGCAGGTGTTTGCCAAGTACAAGGCACTATTAATGGTTTGGGCGAAAGATGTGGAAATGCAAACTTAACAAGCTTAATTCCAACTTTAAGCATTAAAATGGGCTATGATTTAGGTAAAATAAATCTAAAAAAATTAGTCAAAACATCTAGATTGTTAGACGATATTTTAAATAAAACAAGTGATGATTTTGCTCCTTATGTTGGTAAATTTGCTTTTGCCCATAAAGGCGGTTTACATGTTTCGGCAGTCAACAAAAATCCGCAATCTTATGAACATATCAATCCCGATTTAGTTGGTAATCAAAGACAAATTTTGGTTTCTGATCAAGCTGGCAGATCAAATATTATTTCTCGCTTGCAATCTTTTGGTTTTAATCAAAACTATCCTGTTGAAAAACTAAATCAACTAGTTAATTTAGTAAAACAACAAGAATCTATTGGTTATTCTTATGACACAGCAGATGCTAGTTTTGCCTTATTGGCATATAATTTTTTGCAAAAATCTCCAACTTTTTTTGAGTTAATTAATTTTCAAGTAATAGATCAAAAAATGGCAATTGCAGGCAATAAATTTGCAACTCATTCGGAGGCACGTATCAAAATAAAAATTGGTAACAAAACTCTACTTACCATTGCCGAGGGCAATGGTCCAGTCAATTCCCTTGATAAAGCTTTGCGCAAAGCTTTACTTCGTAAATATCCTAGTTTAAAAAATACCACTCTTATCGATTATAAAGTGCGTATTTTAAATTCAAATAGTGGCACAAAAGCGATTACACGTGTGCAAATACAATTTCAAAATAATAGTAATATCTGGACAACCATTGGAGTTGCCGAAAACATTTTAGATGCCTCATTTTTAGCTTTACAAGATGGTATTTTTTATCAACTTTTACGAGAAGAAAATCATTTTGACATTTTTAGATGACATTATTGATGATTAAAAAAATTCAGAAAAAAAGT
>JBILTH010000122.1:0-3552 GCA_044371635.1 Rickettsiales bacterium | reverse complement strand
TGAAGAAGCAATTGATGCTTCTTTAGAACTCAACCCAGATTCTATTTTGCGGTAAATATTTTCTACCACCACAATAGCATCGTCAACTAATAATCCAACCGCTAAACTAAGTGCTAACATAGTGATAATGTTAATAGAAAAATCGGCACAATACATTATAATAAAAGAGCCAATTAATGTTATGGGCAATGAAATAGCAGTAATAATAGTGGCTCTAATGTTTTTTAAAAAAAACAGCACTGTAATGATAGTTAAAATAATTGCAATAATAATGGTTTCATAAATATCGGCAATATTGCCACGAATATAAGTGCTAGCATCTTTGATAGTGCTAATTTGTGGATTACCTTTTAATTGAGGAAAATCTTTTTTAATTTTATCAATTTGTTGTTTAACATTATCAACAACATTAATGATATTAGCATCAGATTGTCGATAGACACTTAACAATAAAGATTTTTTAGAATCAACAAAAGCTCTTGATGTGGGTTCTTCTAAAGAATCGATTACTATGCCAAGATCACTAATTTTAACTGGCACTTCGTTAGAATAAAAGCTTATCAAAGAATTTTTTATTTGCACAAGATTTTTAAATTCGCTGATACTACGAAAAACTCGCTGCGTTTCGTTATAGTCTTTGGTTCCGATCGAAACATTTTGCCCAGAAATTGATAGTTGTTTATTGATGTGTAATAAAGATATTTCGTGATTTTTGAGCTTGTTTTGATCGAGTAAAATTTGAATTTCTCTTTTTCGTCCTCCTAATATTTCAACCATACCAACATCTGCTACTTGTTCAAGTTTTGGTCTAATAAAATTATCAGCTAAATCAAACATTTCGGCATCGGGCAAATCGGCACTTAACACAACTGTGATAATTGGCTGATCTGCTGGATCAACCCTTTTTATTACTGGTTCTTTGATATCTTCTGGCAATTTATCTTTTGCTTGATTTATTTTGTCTCTAATTTGTTGCTCGGCATTGCGAATATTAGTGTTGGCATATAGTTGCACAATAATTTGACTAGTGTCTTTAAGGCTACGCGAAAGTAGTTTTTTTATACCCGAAACTGCAGATATTTCTTCTTCAAGAGGCTTGGTAACTAAACTTTCAATTTCAGAAGGAGAAGCTCCGCTATAAGTGGTGCCAATAAAAATAATAGGTATGTCTATATTGGGAAACAATTCAACTTGCATTTTTTTAAAAGCAATAAAGCCAACAGTTATAATGGCGATCATAATGCTAGTAATGAAGGCAGGTCTTTTTATGGCTAATTCAGTGATGTTCATATGCTATATATTTTTCGGTTAGCAATTGTTGTTTGTAGTTGATAAACTATTTGCCATAAATTTGCCTCTGCTAAAGAAAAATCTTGTTCAAACATTAAAATTTGATAAGTTGAAGTTCGTCCTTTTTTTAACAATAGTCTTTCTTGGGTTAATTTATTTTTTTGTATTTGCAAAATATCGATTGCTAATTTTAGGTTTTCTTGCAAAGCAAGACCATCGACATTGAGATTTTGCCAAGTGATTTCGTGTTGTAGTTGCTGTTGTTGATAGTGGTTTTTTTCGGCGACAATTTGCTGTGTTGCACCATCAATAATTTGATTGGTTAAAACAAAATTAAGAGGCATAGAAAATTTAATACCAATATTGCCAGAATCGGCTCTATTATTGCTATTTAGCGAATTATTAAAAACTAATCTCGCGTTTTCTTCGGCAACATTTCGAGAATAAGCACCATAAAGATTAAGCATTGGCTTTTGATTTTGTTTTTCGAGATTTGCAAGAGCAATATTTGCCTGCATTTTATTTTTTTGAGCTAGTAAAAATGGGCTTTGTTTTTCAAGTTTTTCTTGAAAAACATAATTTTGTAAATCAATAATATTTGGCTCTTGTATTGTTTCTGATATTTCTTGATTAAGAACATTTCTTTTTTGATTAAAAGTTAATTTTGCTTGTGTTAATTGATTTTGAGCTTGTAATAGAGTTAATTTTTTATTTTGTACCATTGCCTTTGCTTGCAAAACATCGTTTGTTTCTGCGAGATTCATTTGGGCTTTTTTGCTCAAATAATTAAGAATTTTATTAGCATTAATCAAAGCTTGCTGTTGAATTGCAACATTTTTTTGACAATAAAACAAATACCAATAGGTAATTTCTGCTTCTATTTTTTCTTGTAAAGATAAGCCGATAAAATTTAATTTTGCCGATAGATATTGATTTTGAATACTTTCTATATTGGCTTTTGTTTTACTACCTAAAAAATTTTGCCATAAAGATAAATTTAATTCAATGCTAGAAGTGCCTTGACTATTGCTTTTAAATAATGGATTGTTGTTATTGTTAAAATTTAAATCTTTATAATTCATTTTATCAAGAGAATAGCTGAGATTAGTTTCAAAGCCATAACTTGATTGATAATTCAAGCCAATTTCATTGTTTTGGTTATATACTGTACTATAGTGAAAAAGTTGCAAAGCTTTGTTTTGCTCGGCAAAAGATCTTTGGCTAAAACCATAAAGCTTGATAGCAGTGATTAATTCAGACTTTTTAGCTAGTTTTTCGTTGCTGATTTGTTGCTTATTATAACTTATAATGTTTAAATTTTTATTTTGCACTTGTTGCAGATATTGATCTAGCGATAAGAAATTATTTTGTTCTAAAGTTTTCGTTGTTGTATTTTCAGCAAAAGAAACCGATAAATTAGCAAAAAAATATAGCAAAAACAAGAAATTTAATGATAATTTTGCCATATTTTGGTGAAGAAAATTTATGTTTAAAAAATGAATATATTTTTCAAAGTTTAATATTATATATGTCTACTACAATTAACAATCTTTTTTTTACAAAATTTCAACAAATGTTAGTGAAGCTAAATTTTTTTACTTTACCAAAAAAGCAACAAAAAATAGCGGTTGCAGTTTCTGGCGGATCTGATTCTATGGCATTAGTAGTTTTGTTGCAAAATTTTTGTCTACATTTTGCAATTAATCTTTCTGCTGTTATAATAAATCATAATTATCGAGAAAAATCAGAGTCAGAAGCAAAAAAAGTGTCAATGCAATTGCAAAAATTAAATATTGAAAATATAGTGTTAAGCATTGATAATAATTTAGTACCAACCAGTAATATAGAAAAAAAACTAAGACAATATCGCTACGAATTATTACTTAACTATTGTTGCAAAAAACAAATAAATTATTTGGCAACTGGTCATCAACTAGATGATGTGGCAGAAAATTTTTTAATTAGACTGTTTAGAGGTAGTGGATTAGATGGTTTGTCGACGATGGAAAAAATTTCAAACTATCAAAATTTGATTTTATTAAGACCTTTACTTGATTTTTCTAAACAACAATTACAACAATTTTTACAATCAAAAAATATTGAGTGGCAAGAAGATGAAAGCAATGTCGATACTAAATTTTTACGAAATAAAATTCGCATATTTTTGCATAGTTTTACCGATTATTTGCCTATTGTCAATAGAATCAATAAAACTAGTCAAGAAATTGCTAACATCAATAAAAAATTTAATTGCGAATTATT
>JBILTH010000013.1:0-12470 GCA_044371635.1 Rickettsiales bacterium | reverse complement strand
AAAATTACTTGGCATTTATTATGCCGATAAAATCAGAAATTTTTAAAAACAATTTTTAAATATATGCTTAATATTACCAACCCAGAATTATCAAAAAACAAACAAAATCCAAAAACGCCACAAGCTCCAAGAATAAGCTTTAGATCAGATCCCTTTTTAGAAGAAGATTTGCCACCATTAAATTTAGAAGAGGCGCACTCAAATTCACAATCTCCATCTTCATCTCCAAGATCTCCATCTCCACCTCCACCTCCACAATCTAAATCTGAAGAAATATTTTTATTAAAATAAAATTTTATTTAGCAACAAGTTTTACTATTGCAAGATAAAATTGGTTAGTTCAGATAAAATTGAAGCTTTATCACCAAAAATATGCAAATGACTATTAATTTGTTGTTTTAAAAATTGCAAATGTTGTTTGGCAGAATCAAGCCCAATGATTTTTACAATACTAGTTTCTTCTTTGTTATTAGAGGTTTCATCTAGATTTGTTTTGCCAAGATTAGTACCAAGATGATCTAAAATATCATCTTGAATTTGAAAAGCAATACCCAAATCTTTGGCATAATGTTTAATTGCTTGTCTTTCTTGCAAGTTTGCCCTGCCAATAATTGCACCACATTCTGCAGAAGCCATAAATAATTCTCCTGTTTTTAGTCTGTGTAAATTAATTATTTCTTCTATCGTAATGTTGTTTTTACTTTGTATATCAAGCATTTGCCCCCCTACCATACCTAAAAAACCAGAAGCTTTGGCTATTGTTTTAATTAATTCGCAACGAATGTGGGCATCAGGATTAGTTTCGGGATATGATAAAATTTCAAAAGCATAAGTAAGCAAGGCATCTCCTGCTAAAATTGCCGTTGCCTCGCCGAATTTTTTATGATTAGATAATTGCCCTCGACGAAAATCATCATTATCCATTGCAGGCAAATCGTCATGAATTAAAGAATAAACATGAATAAATTCAATTGCCGTGGCAGTATTTAAGCATCGAGAAAGCGAAACTCCAAAAATATCGGCAGAAGCGAACAACAAAAATGGTCTAATTCTTTTTCCAAAAGCTAGTGCCGAATAATTCATGGCTTCTAGTATAGCAGAATTATGCCCATTATTATCAAGAAGTTTTTCCATATGAGTTTGCATTTTTATAGAACAAGAGAGCAACGATTGTTTTAAGGTAGAAAAATTAGGCATATAATTTTTTATATTGTTTTTATTGCATTTTAAAACTATAAAATGTTAAGATTATATCAATTATTATAATTAGTAGAAATAGTATAATACTATTTTCATTTTTTAATTTCTATTAATAATGAAATTTAATGTTTAGTCGCACTTAAATACATGCGAAATTTAACTTTAAGTTGTGCTTAACAGCAACGGCAGTTATATGAAAATAATATAATCTCTTATTTTGACAATCAAACACCAAAAATACAAGAATAATCTAATGTTAAAAAAAATTTTTATCACAACTGGTGGCACAGGCGGACATATTTTACCTGCTATTTGTTTGGCTAAAGCTTTAATAGCACAAAATAATAAAATCACATTTTTTGGCGATGAAAAAGTGATAAATTATTTGCATCATCTTAATAATCAACAAAATTTTCAATTTAAATTATTAAGTAGCTCAAAAATTGCTAAAAATTTTCAATCCATAATAGTTGCTAGTGTCAAAATTTTCTTCGGCTTTTGTCAATCTCTATTTTTTTTATTTACCAAACAACCTAATCTAGTTATTGCTTTTGGCGGCTATGCTAGTTTTCCTTTATTGTTAGCAAGTGCTTTGCTTGGAAAAAAAATAATTCTACACGAACAAAATGCTTATTTAGGAAAGGTTAATCGCATATTTGCTCGTTTTGCCACTAAAATTGCCATTTCTTTTCCTGAAACTTTGGCAATTAATTTAAAATATCAACATAAAGTTGTTTATACTGGCAATCCTGTGCGCGAAGAAATTGCTTTATTATGGCAACAGAAATATCAAATACCTAATTTTCATCAAAACATCGAGATTTCTGATAATCGTTTTGGCTATAATTTAATTTTAAATTCTGATTTTTACCAAACAACAGAAAATAAAGAAGAATGTTGGCAAATATTAATTTTAGGAGGATCTGGCGGTGCGAAAATTTTTAGCGATATTTTGCCTCAAGCTTTTTTTAATTTACCAAGCAATTTAAAAGATAGTTTAAAAATTGTGCAACAATGCAGAAAAGAATTAGTAGAATCTACTTTTGAAAATTATAAAAATTTTAATATCAATGTTGTTGTTGATAGTTTTTTTGAAGATATGCCAATGCTTTTAAAAAACTCTCATCTTGTTATTGCTAGGGCAGGTGCATCATCTATTTTCGAATTTTGCGCCAGTAAAAAACCAATGATACTAATACCATTTCCAAACTCTGCCGATAATCATCAACAAAAAAATGCTCACTATATTGCTAAAAATGGCGGAGCAATTTTAATAGAAGAGACAGATTTTAAAATTAATCATATTAATCAAATTTTAAGAAAATTGCTTGAAAATTCAGAAATTTTATATAAAATGTCCGAATGTAGTGCAAAATTAGCCCAAATTGGGGCAACCAATAATTTAATAAAAGTTTTTAACGATGTTTATTAATTTTTTAAAAAAAAATTATGAAAAACACCTTACTGAAAATTTAGATTTACCAATCTTTGAAGATAGCTTAGGTTCTTTATTGAAAAATAAAAGAATAGCTCTAAAAATAGATATCAACGAAATTAGTAAAATTCTAAAAGTGAGGGTTGCTGATATTGAATTTTTAGAAAATAATCAAATCGAAAATATTTCTAAAACCGTATATCTACTTGGCTTTATTTTGTCTTATGCAAAAATAATTAACATAGAACAAAAAACAATCGAACAAAAAATACAAGAACTATCTTTTCGCCCAAATATTGACAATAAAAAACATGTTTTAGTAAATATTGGCGAATATAAAGATCTTAGCCCTAGTCAACAAATTTCTATGCATAGTTTTGTTATTTTTATAGTTTTATTTATAACTGCTATATTTTATTATAATTGGCATATAAGTAGCAAACAATATATTAATCACCAACATCTAATCGCAGAATTAAAAAAAATAAATGAAATATCAGCAAGTAATTTTGACATTAAAGCAACAAATAAATAACTTTATCAATAAGTTAAAAACACATGAAATTTTTAGCAAAATTTTTGGCAATAAAATACCTCACCTAAAAATATTTATTGCCTTAACAGTGCTTGTTTTTATTGTTGTTTTACTATTTTTTTCTGCCTTACTTTTTGACAACACCTATTTACAAAATAAAATCAGCTCGCATACTTCACAAATAATTAATGCTAATTTTATTATCAAGGGCAATGTTAAGGTACAACTCATACCTGTTCCGAAGCTTATTTTATCAGATGTTTTTATCGAAAATTATCATTATGAAGATAATCTATATAACTTTTATGCTAAAAAAATGACCATTGCTTTTGGTATTAGTTCTTTTTTTACTAAAATTAAAAAAATTACTTTAGAAAGTGCACATAATTCACTCGCCTTAGATAATAGCGAATTACAAAAGATAAAACAAGAATTTATCAATATCGCACTACCAAATCCCAATTCAAAAACCGTTAGTGCCAAATTGTTTAATCTTGACAAAATGAATGCCGATGATTTATATATCAAAAACATCGAGGTTATTGATTCACATTTTTTGCAATATGATAAATTTGGAGTACAACAAGATTTAGAAAATATTAATTTTAATTATAGTTTTTCTCATAAAAAAATGAGTTTATATGGTAATTTAAACAATAACAATACTTTTTATAATCTCGATCTATTGCTTTTCTTTAATCCTGCAAAAAAATCACACCTTAACATCAATTCTGATGCTTTTAATTTGGTAATCAATGGCAATTTTTTAGAAGAAAATAATGACAAATCTCTGTTAAATAAATTATTAGGTAAATTTCAAGGTAATTTAACTGCCGAAATAGTCAATTTTAAAAATTTTTATCAATTAATTTTTGGTAATAATGATATTTTTGCTCCAACCTTAAAAAACAATAGCAAGCCAATTAAATTCGAAACCGAGATCGAAAATTATGGCGACGAAATCACTGCTAAAAATATAAAAATAGATTCTTTATCCACTTCTGGTAATGCTGAAATTAATATTGGCATCAATCAAAAAATTTCTTTTTTAGATATAAAAATCAACTTAAACGATCTCGATCTAAACGAATTTTTACTGCCAAAAGAACAAAGTGAAGAAAAAATAATAGAAACAGTCTCAAACGACAAAACTCAACTCAATTCTCTTGAAAATAATGAAGATGTTATTTTGTTAAGTGAAAATAATCATGTTATTAACTTGGAAAACAAAGAAACATTACTCAATAATTACATTAAAAAAAGCAATAAATTCGATATTTCTACCGAAATTCAAGTAAAAAATATTAAATTTTTTGAATCAACCCTGAAAGATTTTCAATTTTACAGCTTGGCCTCCAATGGCAATGCCATTATTTCGCCTATCAAGTTTAATATTGATGATAATATTTTTTATATATCTGGAATTGTTGATAATACCGAATCTTATCCAAAATTTATTGGTAAAATTGGCGGAAATGGAGCCTCTGTTAGTAAATGTTTAAAAAATATGCAACTAAACTTCTCTAATCTCAATAAGCTATAAATTTAATTCTGATATTATTCTTACTCCACAATATCAAATATTTAATCGCTTTTATTTAATTTTAAATAATGGAGAATCCGAAATTTACAGCAACATCAAAACTATAAACTCTAATAGTAATAAAATTTTTAAAGCCCAGATTAATTTTTCTAAATTCGATATTTCTAAACATATCTCTTTACCACAAGATAATGTTTATTTTAATTTTGGCAAAATGTTTGATAAAACCTTATGGCTCAATAAAATTTATGGCACTTATCACATTAAAATAAAATTCGATGAATTGATTTATCGCAATCAAAAATTTAACAATCACGCACTAAATTTTCATCTTAAAAAAGGATTTTTACAATTAAAAGATTCTCAATTTAATAGCGATGATGACAATTTTAATGTTGATTTTGCTATTAATTTAGCACAAGATAAACCAAGTATCGATCTTAAAATATCGGGCGAAAAAATGTCTATCAACAACACTCGCGACAAACAAAATTCTCAAAATCTTAGCAATGATTTTATTGATAATTTTTATAAACTTGCTTCATTAGAAGTTTTTAATGGTAAACTAGATATTAATCTAAACAATTTGCAATTCTATCAAGATAAATTAACCAACTTTAAAGCAACAGCAAATATGCAAGATGGTCAAATTATTTTTACGAATCTTACAAGTGATTTACATCAAGGAAATTTTGAGTTTAAAGGCGATATCAATATGAAGTTAAATAAAGTTATTTCTGGAACATTTTCTTGCAAAACTTGCAACTTAGAATCTATTATGAAAAACTATTTTCAAATTAATAATATTTCTGGCATCTCTAACATTGAAGGCAACATAATTAGTGTTGCCAATAATAAAAAAGAATTTTTTAAAAACACCTCTCTGCAAATTGCTATAAATACTAATTCTCCACAAATTTCTGGTTATGGCTTAACCGATCTTATAAACAACATAACTAATAAAAAAAATTCCATAAAAAATCCAGAACAAATATTAGAAAACATACAAAATGCAACTAAATATAAACAAGCATCTGGTTTTATTTCTATTGCCGATGGTAATACTGGAAATTTTTCTTTTAAATTGCAACAAACTGGCTTAAATTCAGTTTTTTCTGGCAAAATAAATACCAACAACAAAACTATACACGGCCTCTTAAATAGTATTTTTTTAATTGAAAATAATCAAAAAAATACTCCTATAAACATAGTAACAAGTATCGCTGGCAAAATAGATGATCTCACTTATTTAAGCAATTTAAATCAAGCAAGACAATATATAGGTCTTGAAAAGATAAATAAAGATATTTTAGAAGCGAAATTTAATCAAAAACTTGAAGAGAAACAGAAGCAACAAAATCGCATAGATATTTTAAATTCTACAGAAAAATCGGTTCTTCTCGAAACACAACTTTAATTTATGAATAAATTACAAAAATTACTCTTAAAAAAACAGCAACAAACAAAAATTGTTTGCCTTACCGCTTATACTTATCCCGTTGCTAAAATACTCGATAAACACTGCGACATTATTTTAGTTGGCGATTCTTTAGCCATGACTATTTATGGCATGAAAGACACTGTCGATGCCACTTTAGATATGATGATAAACCATGCAAAAGCAGTTGTTAAAGCCTGCAAAAATGCTTTGGTGGTGGTTGATTTGCCTTGTGGATCTTATGAAAAATCTAAAGAACAAGCCCTTACATCAGCACAAAAAGTTTTGCAAGAAACTGGTTGCGATGCGATTAAACTCGAAACTGATTTAAATATCATAGAAACTGTAAAATTTTTGCATTGCAACAATATACCAATAATGGCACATATTGGTCTACTGCCTCAACAAGTGCGAAAAATAGGAAAATACCGTTATTATGGCAAGCAAAAAGAAGAAGCGCAATTATTATACACAACCGCACAGCAATTGCAACAAGCGGGAGCATTTAGCATTGTTATTGAAGCAGTTCCAGCAATTTTGGCAGACAACATCACCAAATCACTTTCAATACCCACAATAGGAATTGGTGCCTCTATAAATTGCGATGGGCAAATTTTGGTAATTGACGATTTACTTGGTTTAAATACTGATTTTTCTCCTTTGTTTGTTGAAAAATTTGCCGATTTAACAACTCAAATTAATGTTGCTGTGCAAAATTTTGCTAATGCAGTAAAAAATCATGATTTTCCTAAAAAGCATCACCAAATATGATTTATCAAAAATACATTCTGAAACATAATTTACAATACTTTTTACTGATCGCGACAATTTTAATATGTTTAGTTTGGTTTAGCAAAACAGTGGTTTTTCTTCATTTAATTACTCAAAATGGTATTTCTATTAAGCAATTTTTACTATTATTTATTTTGATATTTCCTTGGATTTTATCATATATTTTACCATTTTCATTGTTGGCGGCCAATATTTTAGCAATCAATAATCTGCAACAAAACTCCGAAGTAACTGTTTTAAAATCTTCTTCGGTTTCCAATTTAAATCTGGCAAAACCAATTATTTTATTAGGTCTTTTGATTTCTCTAATTTCTTATAGTATTTCTTTTTATTTTATGCCCTATGCCAATAGGCAACTAAAATTATTTAAAAATAATTTGCAAGAAAATTATAGTAACATTTCTTTACAATCTGGGGTTTTTGAAAATATTAAAAACATCACAATTTATGTAAAAAAACGCGAAAAAGATGATTTATTTGGTTTGTTTATTTACGATCAAAGCAAACCAGATTATGCCATAACAATAACTGCAAAAGATGCCAAAATCAATACTAGTAATAATTCATTAAGTCTTATTTTAAATAATGGCACTCTGCAAAAATTTAATCCTAATAACGAAAAAACAGAAATTTTATATTTTCAACAATATTTATTTAACTTAAACGAAAACGAAAATATAAAAAATCAATATATCCATTTCAAGCCAAAAGAAAGATACTTTCACGAACTTATATATCCCGAACATAATTTGCCTCAAGAATATCTTGCTATACTTAATGCCGAAGTACATCAAAGACTTATTTTTCCAATAACTCCTCTAATTTTTAGCCTACTATCTGCAATTTTTCTATTGAAAACTCACTCCATACGCGGCAAAAACTTGAAAAATACATTCTATAATTTGAGTTTTGCTCTGATGTTTTTTTTCATTAATCTTGCCATAAAATCTATTTCGCAAAACAATGCCAATTATATTATAATTAATTATTTAAATTGCTTTATATTTCTTGTTATTCCAATTTTTATTTTATCTAATGACAAAAAATATTATTAAAATTTATCTAGTCCAAAGGTTTTTATGGCATTTTCTTAAAGTATTTTTAGCTTTTGCAATTTTATTTTTTCTTATCAATTTACTTGAAAACATCAATAAAAACGATAATAAAAATTTAACAACTAGTCTCGTTTTACTTTTTTCTCTATTACCAATTTTAGAACAAATATCAACTTTAATTTCTTCTTTAGTTTTGATTGCCTGCATCACGACATTTTATACCTTGGCAAAAAATAGCGAAATAACAATTATGAGCAACAGCGGTTATTCTTTATGGCAAATTTGTCAACCAGTTATGGTAGCTGCTTTTTTATTAGGTGTTTTTTGGATAACTATTGGGCAATATACAATCGAAAAAGCTAATAATTTTACCTTAATATTAGAAAAAAAATATCAACAAACATTGCAAAAAAATTTTATTTCTGGCTCTAATATTTTATGGTTAACACAAAATTATTTAGAAATGCCAAATCATTCGATAATTATTGGCTTAAAAAAATACAATGTAGCCAACAATATTTTTTCCGACATTGGTTTATGGTTTTTTGATGAACAGCAAAATTTTTATCAAAAAATTAATTGTCAATATACTAATATAGAAGAAAAATGGCTATATTTAAACAAATGCATTATCAACAATTCGCAACAATTTAATCAAAAAATAGAACAGTTAAAAATAGTTACTAATCTCAACAACAATCTATTGCAACAACAAATTGTTTCACATTTTACCGAAGTGCAATATTTTTCATTATTTACTTTACCAAAAACAATTAAAAATCTGCAAATAGTTGGCCTAGATGCCAAAAAATTTATTGTACATCTTTATGGTATTTTAGCTCTGCCTTTTAATTTTTTAGCGATGGTTTTGATAGCGGCTTATTTTGGCATTAACAACATCAGAAATCGCAAAGTGATTTTAAAAATATTTATCGGAATTTTGTATGGATTATTGATTTATATTGTTGACAATATAGCTAGATCATTAGGTTCTGCCAACTTGATTTCGGTTTTTTCTTCTACTTGGCTAATTAATTTAATTTTTATTGCTATTGGCATTTTATTGATATATAGAAAAGAAAGATTATTTTCAAGCTAAATATCCAATGCTGTATATAGATTTTTAGATAAAAGATGGAGCTAAATATTGTAAAATCGCCATTCTCACCGCCACTCCTGCTTTTACTTGATCAAGAATGCAAGATTTTTCAACATCATAAGCAAGATCAATATCGATTTCAACTTGCCTGTTAATAGGTCCAGGATGCAAAACAATTGCTTTTTGGGCTAGTTTTAATTTATTTCTATCGAGACCATATAATTGAAAATATTCATCAAAAGAAGAAATATAGCAACCTACCATTCTTTCTTGTTGCAAACGAAGCATAATAATAACATCTGCATCAGCAATTGCGGTATTTAAATTAGAACACACTTCAACATTATATTGTTTTAACCATTGTTGATAACCAAAAGGTAAAAAAGTTGGTGGTGTGGCGATTTTGATAGTGCAACCAAACTTACTTAGCAAAAAAATATTAGATCGAGCAACTCTTGAATGTAAAACATCGCCACAAATAGCCACATTTAAACCTTGTAAAGTTTTTTTATGTTGTAAAATAATAAAAGCATCAAGCAAACTTTGTGACGGATGTTCATTGGTACCATCTCCTGCATTAATTAAACTAGCATAAATATGTTGTTGTAGAATTTCTAAAATACCGCTAGAATTGTGCCTGATAGCTACAAAATCTGGTTGCATTGCCGAAATTGTTTTGGCAGTATCGATAATAGTTTCTCCTTTTTTAAGAGAAGAAAGTGAAACATCAATATTAATAACCTCTGCCCCCATTTTTTTTGCCGACAACTCAAAAGAAATTCTGGTTCTAGTAGAATTTTCAAAGAAAAAATTGATTAATAACTTTCCTTTTAAAATATCAAAATATTGTTTTGGATTTTGATAATAAAAACTTGCCAAATCAAGAATTTGCAAAATTTGCTCTTGCTTTAAATGTAAAATAGAAATAAGATTATTCATTTTTATGGATAATATGTTGAAAAACCTGCTCTAGATCTGGTTGTTTAGTTGAAATATCTAAAATATCAAGTTTCGCCTCTTTTATTTGTAATAAAATATCGGTAATAGAAATATGATTTGGATTATAGTTGATCACAATTTCATTTTGATTGTTTATATTACATTTTAATTTTGGCAACAAAACTTGATTTTCAACAATCGATTGTTTCACATGAATAATAAGCTGTTTTTCTGATAAACTATTAAGAAGATTGTGTTTGCTATCATAAGCAACAACTCTACCTTTATTGATGACCGCTATTTCATTGCATAATTGTTCGGCTTCTGACAAATAGTGAGTAGTAAGCAAAACTGTTGTTCCTTGTTGGTTAAGTTCTTGCACATATTCCCAAAGTTGGTTGCGCAATTCTACATCTACCCCAGCGGTTGGTTCATCTAACACTAAAATGTCTGGATTATGTACCAAAGCTTTTGCTACTAAAAGTCTTCTTCTCATGCCACCAGATAATGCTCTTGGGGCAGATTTTGCTTTATCTGTAAGCCCTAATGCCTGAATAATTTGTGTAGTTCTACGTTGATTTTTCGGCACTCCAAAATAGCCAGCATAAATTTCGAGAGTTTCGTAGACATTAAAAAATGGATCAATAATAAGTTCTTGTGGCACAATGCCAATTTTATATTTACTTTGACAAAAATGAGTGTCAATATCAAAACCAGCAACCACAACTTTACCACTAGTTTTTTTTACTAAACCAGCTAAAATATTGATAATAGTAGATTTTCCCGCTCCGTTTGGTCCCAATAAACCAAAAAAAGAGCCTTTTTTAATATGTAAATTAATGCCATCTAAAGCAATTTTTGCAGGTGATTTAGTAAATTTTTGATAAGTTTTGTATAAGTTTTCAATAATAATCATAGTTTAGCAATTTTTACCAGTAGAATCTTTATTGGTAAAATCATCAAACACAATAATACCATCAACAATTGTAAGCAAGGCTTTACCTTTGGTTTTTATGCCATCAAAAGGTGAGTTTTTTGATTTGCTATAAAAAATATTGCTATCAATTTGCCAAGAAAAATTAATATCAATTAAAACCAGATCGGCGATGGCATTTTTTGCAATAATTCCTTTTTGATGAAGATTAATTATTTTTGCAGGATTGCAAGTAAGCTTTGCCAACACTTGTGGCAAGGTTAATAAATGTTGATGATATAAATCTAAAGATAAACAGAGTAAAGTTTCAACACCAACAATACCAAAAGACGCCTCTTCTAGTGGCTTTTGTTTTGATGCTAAATCGTGAGGAGCATGATCGGTGGCAATCGCATCTATCAAACCCGATTTTAAGCCTTCTAGCAATGCTTGTTTATCTTGTTGTGAACGAAGTGGGGGGTTCATTTTGGCATTGGTACCAGAAATTAACACTTGCTCTTCAGTTAAAGTAAAGTGATGAGGAGCAACCTCAACTGTGGCAGACAAGCCTTTATTTTTGGCTTTTTCAATAGCATGCAATGCTTCTTTGGTTGATACATGAAGCAAATGATATTTACCTTTTGTGGCTTCTAATATTGCTAAATCTCTTTCAACAATAATAGATTCAGAAATATTAGGAATTCCTCTTACTCCAAGTTGATGGGCAACAAAACCCTCGTTTATACATCCTTTATTTGATAGATTTAAGTCTTCGGCATGTTGAGCAACTATTGTATCGAGATCTTTAGTTATTTCAAATGCTCTTCTCATAATGTTAGCATTCATAACAGGTAAACCATCATCGGTAAAACCAACTGCACCAGCTTGTTTTAATAGGTTCATTTCGGTAAGTTCTTGACCTTGCATATGTTTAGTGATACAGGCATAAGCTAAAACATTGCAATAAGCTGTTTCTTTGGCTTTTAGTTTTAGATATTCTAAACTAAATACCGAATCAAGACAAGGAGAGGTGTTGGGTTGGCAAACCACAGTAGTAATACCTCCTGCAACAGCAGAAGCAGAGCCAGTTTGTAAAGTTTCTTTGTGATGTTGGCCAGGGTCGCGAAAATGCACTTGTAAATCAATAAGACCAGGAGCCAAAACATGTTGTTTGCAATCAATAATTAAATTTGCAGTTGCTTGTAAATTTGGACCAAAATCAACAATTTTATTGCCAATGGTAAGTAAATTTCCTAAACAATCATAATTAGTAGATGGATCGATTATTCTAGCATTTTTATAAAGAATAGAAAAATTGTTATTTTTAATGCTTTGATATGGTAAATTAAATTGTGGCATAAATTGATTGTATGTTAAAGCCAAGATAGTGTAGATAGAATAAGTAAAATATCTACAAAAACTATTATTTGTCTCCAACTTGGCTTAGAAATAGGCTCTTGTATTAATATTTTTTTTATTAAAGAACTTGGTTTTTTGATGTTTTTTAACTGCTCTTCTTCT